>JAYSQJ010000091.1:0-34290 GCA_043721635.1 Acidimicrobiales bacterium
GATCCGAACCTCGCTCTCGCCGGCCAACGCCTCTTGGACCGCGCGCTCGAGGCCGAGGTCGTCGCCCGGCTCGAACAGAGTGGCGTGGCCCCCCGACGCCTCGCGGTAACCCGTGATGTCGCTCGCCACCACCACCGTCTCACTGGCCATTGCCTCGAGCAGGACGAGCCCGAAGCTCTCCCCGCGCAGCGCCGGTGCGATGAGCACGTTCGCCCTTCGCAGCCACGCGCGCTTCTCCTCGTCGCTCGCCGCGCCGGCGAACGTGACCTGTTCGTCATGAGCGGCCAGCGTCTCGAGTGAGCCACGTTGGGGCCCGTCGCCCACGATGACGAGGCGCCACGGGCCGGCGCCCCGGGCGTTGTGCGAGCGCACGGCGCGGATGGCGTGCTCGACGCCCTTTCGCTCCTCGAGCCGTCCGACGCTCACGAGCAGGGTCTCGGCGCCGCGTTCGCGCGGCGTGGTCGTGAACCGGTCCATTTCGAAGCCGTTGAAGAGCACCGTCGGTGCGACGCCACACGCGGCACTGATCGTGGCGGCGGCAGAGCGGCTCACCGCTGCGGTGGCGTCCAGGTCGTTGGCGAGCCTACGCAACAAGGGTTTGGTGAGACGGAGCGCCGGACCGTCGCCGCTGCGGTGGAACGTGGCGACGGAGGCGAAGTGGTGGGTGCGCAGCACCCCCCAGCCGATCAGCGGGGCGAAGGGTTCGTGGAAGTGAACCACGTCGGGCCCGAAGTGGTGGACCGCGAACCAGGCGCGGCGCGTCGCGAGCGGCGAGAGGGTGAGCGGCGCTCGCGAGCCGTTGGCCGGCAGCTTGGTCACGCGGCCGAACCGCTCGACCGTGGCGGGCGTGTCACAGGCGATTCGGTCCCGGCCGTCCGGGGCGACGACCAGCACCTCGTGACCGCGACGTGACAACTCGCGACTCATCGCCAACGTCTGCTCCTGGACGCCGCCGTAGGCGCTGAGCGCGTAGGGCGAGACCAGGGCGACGCGCACGTCAGTCCCCCGCGAAGCGCGGCTGCAGCACGTGCCACTGCTCGGGGGCCCGTCGGATCAGGCCCTCGAGTTGGACGGCCACCAGTTGGGTGACCCGGGTCACGTCGTCGCGCAGCCGCCCGACCCGCTCGGCCGGGATCGGTGCCGTGATGACCGCGAAGTGATCGCGCCCGGGGCCGGCGTAGCAGCCGGCGGCCACGAGCGTCGCCCCGGTTCGCAGCGCCAGCGTCGCGGGGCCGGCGGGAATCTTGACGCGCTCGCCAAAGAACTCGACTTCGACGCCGTTGCCCTGGATATCTCGGTCGCAGAGCAGCCCGACCACGCCGCCGTCCTTCAGGGTCTGGAGCAGCACCGTGCCGGCGTGCTCGTCGAGGGGCTCGATCCGGATACCGATCGACTCGCGCTTTTGCTTGAACCACGCGAACAGCTCGGGCGGCTCAAGGTCCTCGGCGACGGCGGTCATGCCGAGGCCCAGCGAGTTGAGGAACGAGCCGCCCCACTCCCAGCTGCCGACGTGGGGCAGCGCGATCACGGTGCCCCGCCCCCGCTCCTTGGCGACGTAGAGGTGCTCCAGTCCTTCGCCGATGCGGAAGCGTTCGAAGACCTTCCTCGGCTCGATGCCGGGCAGCTTGGCGCCCTCGGCCCAGTACTGGCCGTAACTCAAGAAGGCCCGCTCCACGAACCGGTCCAGCAGCACGTCGTCGACCTCGCCGCCGAGCGGACGCAGCGCGTGGGCGAGGTTGCGTCGTAGGTGAGAACGCGCACCCCTCGAGCGCCGACCGTAGGCCGCGGCCGCGAACTGCGCGACGGCGACGTCCACGCGCTCGGGTAGCGCCTCCATGACGGCTCCCATTGACTTGAAGAGCGCGACGCGCCCCGGCGTCCTCACCGCTACTGACGCGAGGTGCGGCTCACCCCTCGACGGATCCGACTCGAGTGGTGATGGATCCGTCCCGGCTGGATCAACGGCGGTTCGGGACTGGCCGCGATCTGCCATACCCGCCAGAAGCGGCCGGCCGCGGTCATGGCGGTGAGCGCCAGCATGACCCACAGGATCGGCAGGAAGATTGACTTGGCCAGCAGACCCACCCCGAGCAGGATCATCCGCTCGGCGCGCTCCATCAGTCCGCCCTTGGCCGCGAGGCCGAGGCTCTCGGCCTTGGAGCGCTGGTAGGAGATCATGAAGGTGGTCGTGAGGATCGCGAAGGGCAACAGCACTAGCTGGCCGTGGTGGTGCGCGGTGAGGTAGTAGGCGACGCCCCCGAGCAGCATCGAATCGGTGATCCGGTCCACGACCGAGTCGAAGAAGCTACCGCGTTGGCTGGCACGCTTGGAGGCCTTGGCGACTGGGCCGTCGAACAGGTCGTGGAAGCCCGTCAGGGTCAATAAGGCGGCGGCGACCCAGTGGTGACCGGTGGCGATCGCCCACGCCGTCGCGCACGAGAAGACGAGGCCCGAGGCGGTGAGCACGTCGGCGGAGAATCCGATCCGCACGAGCCAGCGGCCGGCCGGCAGGGTCACCGTTTCCACCGACTTCCTAAAGTTTCCGTCGAGCATCGATCCTCCGGATCTTCTGGCGAAAGTCTAGCGAATCGATATAGCGAGGGCCCCTAGAAGTGGGCGTGGACCTTTTGCCACGTCGATTGCAGGGATTCGGGCAGAACTCGGGTCTCACCGATGGAAGTCATGAAGTTGGTGTCCCCGCTCCAACGCGGCAGTACGTGTCCGTGGAGGTGCTTGGGGATGCCGGCCCCGGCCGCCTGGCCTAAGTTCATGCCGACATTCATCCCGTCGGGCCCGTAGGCCTTCTCGAGCGCCACGACCGTCGTGCGTACGAGCTGGGAGAAGTCCTCGTACTCGTCGTCACTCATCTCCTGCAAGGTCGCGACGTGGCGGCGCGGCAGGACGAGCAGGTGACCGGACCCGTAGGGAAAGGCGTTCAAGACGACGAAGCTGAGGTCGCTTCGCACCAGCACGCCCGTCGACTCGTCGACCGGTTCGCCGGCCAGGTCGCAAAAGACGCAGGGCCCGTCGACGACGGCGTGCTCGGCCGCCCCGACGCTCGTGACGTAGTCCTCGCGCCAGGCCGCCGAGAAGCGCTCGAGCGCCACTAGCGGTCCTCGGGCGAGCCGTGCGCGGCGATCTCGGCTACTAGACGTTCGCGAAACGTGTCGAGGGTGACGCCGCGTTCGGGGTCGTTCGAGCCCCGGGCGTTCACGCCGATCGTGCGCGAGGCCACGTCATCGTCGCCGACGACCAGGATGTAGGGGACCTTCTCCAGCTTGGCTCGGCGGATCCTCGAGCCCAGCGGCTCGCTCGCCTCCTCCACCGCGACGCGCACGTCGTCGGTGGCGAGGGTCGCGGCGACTTGTTGCGCGTAGTCGTCGTGGTCGTCGCGCACGCCCAGCACCCGGACCTGCTCGGGGCTGAGCCACGTGGGCAGGTTGCCGGCGTAGTGCTCGAGCACCACGCCGAAGAAGCGTTCGATCGAACCGAAGAGGGCGCGGTGCAGCATGATCGGCGTGTGTCGCAGGTTGTCAGAGCCCACGTACTCGAGGTCGAACCGCGCCGGATGGTTGAAGTCGCACTGGATCGTGCTCAGCTGCCACGTGCGGCCGATCGCGTCTCGAACGTCGATGTCGATCTTGGGTCCGTAGAAGGCGGCGTCGCCCTGCTTCACCTCGTAGGCCAGCCCGAACTTCTCGAGCGCCGCACTCAGCGCCGCGGTGGACTTCTCCCAGATCTCATCGCTCCCCACGTACTTCTTGGGGTCCTTCGTCGAGAGGTTCGCCGTGAAGTCCGTGAAGCCGAACGCGCGCAGCACGCTCATGACGAACTCCAACAGCGAGGCGATCTCGTCGGCCAACTGGTCCTCGGTGCAGTAGATGTGACTGTCGTCCTGGGTGAAGCCCCGGATGCGCATGAGGCCGTGGAGGGTGCCGGCGCGTTCGTAGCGGTAGACCGTGCCGAGCTCAAATAGCCGCAACGGCAGCTCGCGGTAGCTGCGGGGTCGACTCTTAAAGATGAGACAGTGCATCGGGCAGTTCATCGGCTTCATGTAGTACGAGCCGTTGTCCAGCTCCATCGGCGGGTACATGGCGTCCTTGTAGAACCCGAGGTGGCCCGACGTCTCAAAGAGCTTCGCATTGGCGAGGTGCGGGGTGACGACGAACTGGTAGCCGCCGTGCAAGTGACGCTCGCGCGAGTAGTCCTCCATCTGCTTTCGTGCGATGCCGCCCTTGGGGTGCCACACCGCGAGCCCGCCGCCCAGCTCCTGGGGAAAGCTCAGCAGGTCG
Source organism: Acidimicrobiales bacterium (assembly GCA_043721635.1). GTDB lineage: Bacteria > Actinomycetota > Acidimicrobiia > Acidimicrobiales > RAAP-2 > RAAP-2. The sequence continues at coordinate 4,293 of JAYSQJ010000091.1, forward strand.
AGCTCGACCGCGAGCTTGCGGTGGTCGCGCTTCTCGGCCTCGACGAGTTGGACGAGGTGCGCCTCGAGCGCCACCTCGGACTCCCAGGCCGTGCCGTAGATGCGCTGGAGTTGGGGTCGCTTCTCGTCGCCGCGCCAGTAGGCACCCGCGACGCGCATCAACTTGAAGGGGCCGAGCCTCGACGTCGAGGGCACGTGGGGACCTCGGCAGAGGTCGGTGAAGGCCGGACTGTTCGAGTAGGCCGACACGACCGAGGAGCTCGCCACTTCCCCGAGGTCCTCCTCGTCGTTGGCGCCCTGGGCCACGGCGTTGATGATCTCGACCTTGTAAGGCTGGTCCTTGAAGAGCTCGAGGCCCTCGTCGAAGGAGTGCTCCGAACGGGTGAAGGGCTGGTCCTCCTTGACGATGACGCGCATCTCGTCCTCGATGCGGCCAAGGTCGTCGTCGCTGAACCGGGCCCCGCCGGGCAGGTCGAAGTCGTAGTAGAAGCCGTTCTCGATGGCCGGACCGATAGCGAAGTGGGCGCCGGGCCACAGGCGCGTGACCGCCTGGGCGAGGACGTGGGCCGTGGAGTGGCGAAGCACCTCGCGACCGTGCGCGCTCGCTGGCGTCACGATTGACACCTTCGCCCCGTTCGGCAGCGGCACCCCGAGGTCGGTCAGGGTGCCGTTCACCTCGGCCGCGAGGGCGTCCTTCGCCAAACGCTTGCCGATCGCCCCGGCGAGGTCGAGGGCCGTCGAACCCGGCGCGAGAGTGCGGCTGGTGCCGTCGGGGAGTAGGACTTCGAGGTCGGACATCGTGGCCTTTCGCTCCCTACAGGGTAATGCCCAGCAATGCGGCGGCGGGAGCGACGCTGAAGCCCGCAAGCGCGGCGTCGTCGATCGCGCCCAGTGCCGCGGGGCTGTTGAGATCGTCGTCGAGCGCGGCGCGCACGTCGTCGAGGACCGAGCTCACCCGTCCCGTGATCAACGTCGAGCGCCAAGTCGCCAAGCGTGACTGCGCCAATGACAACAGCTCGTCGCGCCACTCCCAGTCGACGCGGTAGTGCTGGTCGAGCAGGGCCAGGCGCACGGCCGTCGGCTCAGCGCGACCGGCGAGGTCGTGCACGAAGACGAGGTTGCCGAGCGACTTGGACATCTTGGTGCCCTCGAGGCCCACCAGCCCGACGTGCATCCAGTGCTTGACGAACAGCGCCCCGGTGACCGCCTCACTCTGGGCCGCCTCGCACTCGTGGTGCGGGAAGGCGAGGTCGCGACCCCCGCCGTGCACGTCGACGGTGTCGCCGAGCTCGCGCAGCGCCAACGCCGAGCACTCGATGTGCCAGCCCGGCCGTCCGGCCCCCCAGCGCGACTCCCACGCCGGCTCGTCGTCGAGCGACGGCTGCCACAGCACGAAGTCGAGGGGGTCGCGCTTGTTGGGGTCGTCCGGCCGACCTCCGTTGAGAGCGGCGAGCTCGAGCATAAAACTGCGGCTCGCGTGGCTGACCTGGCCGAAGCGAGGGAACTTCGAGACCTCGAAGTAAACCCAGCCGTCGACCTCGTAGGCGAGACCCTGGTCGAAGGTCTGGCCGATCAGCGTGAGGATCTCGGGGATCGCACCGGTGGCCCGGGGCTCGGAGAAGACCGGCAGCAGGTTGATCAGCTGCATGTCGCGCTCGAACTTGGTCATCTCTTGGGCCGCGAGGTCGAGGTAGTTGACGCCAAGCTCGCGGGCCTTGCGCAGGATGTCGTCATCGACGTCGGTGACGTTGCGCACGCAGCGCGTCTCGTGGCCCGCGTCGCGCAAGCGTCGCTGCAGCAGGTCGAACGAAAGATACACGTAGGCGTGACCGAGGTGCGCCGCGTCGTAGGGCGTGATCCCGCAGCTGTACATCGTCACGGTAGGGCCGACGTCGAGCGGGAACACTCCCTCGCGGGCGCTGTCGTAGAGCCGCATGCAGCTACAGCCCAGCCATCTTCACGTAACTGTGGGCCTTGTGGCGAATGTTGATCGAGATGCACACCGCCGTGAAGGCCTCGACTGCGCTCCCGAGCGACATCGACCCCGCGATCACCGCGCGCAGTCCCGGCACCGCGTCGACCACGGCGGCGACCTGGCGTCGCGCGTCGTCGTCGTCGGAGAAAACGATGACGTCGGCCTCGAGACCGCTGTCGAGGTCCTCCATCTGCGCGGCGGGCAGGTGGTGGAACGCGCCCACGACGGTGCTCGCCGGCAGGGCGTAGGCGATCTGCGCGGCCATCGAGCCGCGCGGCGGGTAGACCGGCACCATCTCTCGGCCCTCGCGTGCCAGCGCGTTCACCATCGAGACGACGGTCTTGCCAGCCAGCTCCTTGCGTAGGGCGCTCACGGTGGCGACTGCCGAGTCCCACGGAGTCGCCACGACGACGATGTCGCAGGCGGCGGCCTCCTCGTTGGTGCCACCGTCGACGGTGCCCTCGCCGCGCGGCTCGATGGCCGCGCAGATCGCCCTCGCTCGCTCGGCGTCGCGTGACCCGATCACGACGGCGTAGCCCGAACTCGCCAACCGCACCGCGACCCCGCGGCCGGCCGGACCGGTGCCGCCCAGAATGCCCACTGTTGTCATCGTCGTCGCCTTTGAAATAGGAGTTGAGAAGTACGCTAACAAGATGGGACTACTCAGTGATCACCGAATCCTCGTCACCGGCGTTCTGACCGACGACTCACTGGCATTCGGCATCGCCCGGCGCGCTCTCGAGGAGGGGGCCACCGTCGCCCTATCGGGCGCGGGAAGGGGCACCTCGCTGACCCGTCGCACGGCCCGCAAACTCGGCGACGTGGGTGAGATCATCGAGCTCGACGTCACCGACCCGGCCCAGATCGACGCGGCGGCCGCGGAGGTGGCGTCACGCTTCGGACGGCTCGACGGCCTGGTGCACGCCATTGGCTTCGCGCCCCCGACGTGCTTGGGCAGCGGGATGTTCACCGCGCCCTTCGAGGACGTCGCCGTGGCGATGCAGATCTCGACCTACTCCCTCGCCTCGCTCGTCGGCGCCTTCCGGCCACTGCTGCAAAAGAGTGAGGTCCGCGGCGGGGCCTCGGTCGTCGCGCTCGACTTCGACGGCTCGCGCGCCTACCCGCAGTACGACTGGATGGGCGTCATGAAGGCCGGCCTCGAGTCGCTCGGCCGCTACCTCGCGCGCGAGGTCGGCCCGGACCACATCCGGGTGAACATGCTCGCCGCCGGCCCGATTCGCACGGTGGCCGCCAAGTCGATTCCGGGCTTCGCGCTCTTCGAGGACGCGTGGGGCGAGCGCGCACCGCTCGGCTGGGATGTCTACGACTCGAGCGCTGTCGCCGACACGGCCATAGCGTTACTCTCGCCCCTGATGCGTGGCACGACCGCGTCGATCATTTACGTTGACGGCGGCTACCACGCAATGGGCTGAGATCACCGTCAACGGTCGAGTGGCGAAGGGGGGATGTATGACGCGACTCGAGAGGTCGATCCGTCACGCGTTCAATCCCCTGACGACGGGCCTGACGAAGGTATGGTGCCGGTCCGGGCTGCGCCGTTGGGCGCAACGTCACGACGTCAGCGTTCTCACCGAGATGCCCCGCACCCGACGAGCGAGACGCAAAGGACCGGTGTGACGTGCACGGGGTTGACCCCACCCAGCCGCCGCGTCGCTCGCTAACGCTCCTGCTGGGCGAATTGCGTCTCGTAGAGGTCGTGGTACACGCCACCGGCGACCAGCAACTCGGCGTGGGTGCCGCGCTGGACGATCGAGCCGTTCTCCACAACGAGAATCTGGTCAGCGTTGCGGATCGTGGACAGGCGGTGCGCGATGACCAGTGACGTGCGCGTCGACATCGTCTCGTCGAGGGCTCGCTGCACGGCCGCCTCGCTCTCGGCATCGAGGTGGGCGGTCGCCTCGTCGAGGACCACGAGGCGCGGCGCCTTCAACAGCAGTCGGGCCAGGGCGACGCGCTGCTTCTCGCCGCCCGACAGGCGGTAGCCCCGTTCGCCCACCACCGTCTCGAGACCGAGCGGGAGGGACTCCACGAGGTCCCAGATCTGGGCGGCGCGAAGCGCCGCTTCGATCTCGGCGGGTGTGGCGTCGGGCTTGGCGAAGACCAGGTTGGCCCGCAGGGAGTCGTGGAACAGGTGGGGGTCCTGGGTGACGACGCCGACGACGGCGTTAAGCGAGGCGGTCGTCGCGTCGCGCACGTCGACACCGTTGATTGTGACGGTGCCGCGATCGACGTCGTAGAGCCGCGAGACCAGCATCGACATCGTCGTCTTGCCGGCGCCGCTATGGCCCACGAGCGCCGTCATTGTTCCGGGCTCGACGACGAACGATACGTCGTGTAGGACGTCGGTGCGCGGAGTGTCGTCGAGGCGCGCGACGGCCTCAAGTGAGGCGAGCGAGACCTCCTCGGCTCCGGGGTAGGAGAAGTCGACGTGCGTGAAGCGCAGTTCGGTCGGTCCCTCGGGTATCGAGACCGCGTTCGCACTCTGCTTGATCATCGGCTCGAGGTCGAGCACCTCGAAGAGCCGCTCGAAGCTAACCATCGCCGACATGTAGTCGATGTTGAGGTTCGAGAGCTGCGTGAGCGGTCCGTAGAGGCGGGTGAGGTACAGCGTCAGTGCGACGACGGTGCCCACGGCCAGCGTGTGGTGCACCGCCGCGACACCACCGAAGCCGTAGGCGAAGGCCGTCGCTAGCGACGCCGTCAACGACAGCGCAATGAAGAAGAACCGCTGGTAGGTCGCCTGGTGCACGCCGATGTCGCGCACCTGGCTGGCGCGGCGCTCGAAGTTGTGCAGCTCGTCGGCCGGTCGCCCGAAGAGCTTGACCAGCATGGCGCCAGAGACGTTGAACCTCTCCGTCATCACCATGTTCATCTCGGCATTGAGCTCCATGCCGCGCTGGAAGAGCGTGCCGAGGCGGCGCCCGACTCGTCGGGCTGGCAAGAGGAAGACCGGCAGCAGTACGAGGCTCACGAGCGTGATCTGCCAACTCAAGGCGAACATCACCGCTAGCACGATTGCCACGAGGATCACGTTGCCCACGACGTTGGAGAAGAGGTCGGTGAAGGCCTGCTGGGCTCCGATGACGTCATTGTTGAGACGACTGATCAACGCGCCGGTCTGGGTGCGCGAGAAGAAGGCGATCGGCATCTCTTGAATGTGGCTGAAGACCTTGGCGCGCAGGTCGTAGATCAGCCCCTCGCCGATCACCGCCGAGATCCGGCGTTCGAAGAGCGAGAGCACCGCGTCGAAGATCGCCAGGCCGGCGGTGAGAAGGGCGAGCCCGATGATCAGTCCTTGACGATGGCCGTTGCTCCCGTGACCGTAGATCCCCTTGTCGATGATGGTTTTTAGCAAGAGGGGCGTGATGGAGCTGGTGACGGCACCGAGCACGACGGCGACGAGGAAGACAATGAGCATCGATTTGTAGTGGCGCGCGAACTCGAGGATCCTCGGCAGGGTGCCCTTGCGAATACGGTGTTCGAGGATCGTGCGGTCCTGGCGCATCGAGCGAAGGCCCATGCGGCCTCCCCCGCTCATCGCCCCGCCGCCGCCGTGCATGCTCATTGTGTCTCCATCGCCCCATGCAGTGTAGGAACGCGATAGGCGCCGACGAGCGCTAGTCCCCCTCGACGTCCCGCTCTATCTCGGCCAACGCCTCTTGGAAGTGGACTCGGGAGAAGATGCGTTGTTCGTCGGCCGTCAACTTCCCGGGCTCGTTGACGGACCACGTTCGCGTCGAGACCGTGTTCGCCGGCCGCTCGCCCAGGACCTCGTAGACCGCGCGGCGGATCATTTCGACGCTGCGAATCAGTCCCACCACGTCGCTGCATTCGAAGCGCCAGTTCGGGTTCGGTCCCGGCGACGGTTCAACCCAGCCCATCGCGCGCAACTGCTCCTCTTCGGACCCGCTGAGCGCCACGGCGTCACCGATGTTGATGTTCGAGACCACCTCGCTGATGACCGTCCCGTCGCGCTGCACCCAGAACTGGACGTAGCGCCCGTCCGCGAAGTCACACACCGCCACCAGACAGCGCGGGTCCACCGCCATGGCGCCGAGCAGCTCGGGCAGGTTCGCGACGAACGACTCGACGCTCGACGCGGCCGCGTTCGCAGATCCGGTGACGTGGACTTTTCCCATGACCCCAGCGTACGAACGGGGTGTGACGCTACGAGGTGATCGCGCTCACGATGATCAGGACGCCCAGTCCCAACATCACGCCGGCCCCGATCGTGCGCAGGACGACGAGGCGGTGCGCGGAACCCGAGAGCCACTCGCGCGCCGTGCCGGCGATGAGCCCCCAGGTCGAGTCGCTGAGGAAGGCCATCACCGAAAAGATGCATCCCAGAATCAGCAGCTGGACGGTGACGTTGCCCTTGGTCCGGTCGACGAAGTGCGGGAACACCGCGGCGAAGAAGACGAGCGACTTCGGGTTGAGGATGCCGACGGTGAACCCCTGACGCACGACGCGCAGGTTCCTCGGCCGTTCGCCCTCGCGCTTGGTCATGGCCCGGGCGTGCGCGTGGCGGTGGCGCAGCGCGTCGAGGCCCAGCCAGAGCAGGTAACCGCCGCCGGCCAGTTGGAGCACGATTGCGAAGCCCTTGGAGTGCGCGAGCAGGGGTCCGAGGCCGATCGCCACGATGATTGAGAGGATGAGCGTGCCGATGCTGTTGCCCAGCACCGTCAACACCGCGACCGCGCGACCCCAGGCGACGCCACGCGCGAGCGTGAACAGGACGCTCGGGCCCGGCACCATGATGATCGCAATCGAGGCCGCGAAGAAGGCGACGAGCTGACTACCGCTGATCACTGGCGCGCTCGACGGACGAACCGGTCGAGAAGGTGCAAGTTGGCCCCGATGCTGAAGCCGATGGTCGCCGCGAAGAAGGCCGTGCCGACGCCGACCGTCCCGCCGAGCAGCCATCCGACGCAGAGCACGATCACCTCCAAAGTCAGCCGGACGTAGACGACGCTCACGCGCAGCCGTCGGTGCAGGCCCGTCATTAGTCCGTCGCGGGGACCGGGCCCGAGGCCGGTCGTGAGGTAGAGCGCGCTGCCGACGCCGATCACCACGACGGCGCCCACGACGTAGAGCGATTTCAGCACCGCGTCATGGGGCACCGCCACCACGTACGTCGTCAGGTTCAATACGTAGGCAATGACGACCAGGTTGGCGAGCGTGCCGAATCCGGGACGCTCGCGCAGCGGGAACCACGCGAGCAGCACGACCACGCTGATCAAGGCCGTCGACCAGCCGAGCGAAATGTGGGCGTGACGGGAAATCCCCTGGGCGAAGACGGTCCACGGCGTCGCCCCCCACTGCGACTGGACGAGCAGGCCTTCGCCGAAGCCAAATATCGCGAGGCCGACCACCAGCGGCGGCGCCATCCGGGGCCGGACGGCCCAAGGACTCGTCGCTCGCCACGGGGTGTCGGGGATCTTGTGGCTGAGCTGCATGGTCGAAGCAACGCTAGCGGCAGTACGGGCCAATCTCGGAGTCAAAATGGCCTAGATCAGGGCCGGCAAGGCCCTTTCCACTGGGTACTTTCTATGACTTTCGACCCTAAGAACTTTCTTATCTACGAGACGATACTGGACCTATCGACCACTAATAACCAATCGGATCGGCGGAAGTATGAAGACGCTCAAGAACTCAGGAATCCTAGGGGCGCTAGCCCTCGCCACAGCCCTCGGCATGTCCGGCTTCGCGGCTGCCGGCGCCGCCTCGACCAGCCACTCCTCGACCAGCCACACGCTCAACGCCCACGTGGTGAAGAGGACGCTGCTCTGCTACCGGGGCACGGCCGTCCGGCGCGTCGTCGCCGTGCACCCCAAGTGCCCCGCCGGCTGGTCGACCAAGAAGCCCGTCCTCTTCCACAATGTCGCCTTCTCGGCCACCTACAAGGGGACGATCGCCATGCTCTGGAGTTCGAGTGACGTGAGGGTGACGTCGCTCACCGGCACGGGCACCGGCACCCACCTCGGTCTCTCGGCCGTCAGTGGGACCGGATCGGCTGCGCCGTCAAGCCAGTGCGACCCGATCAACGGCGTGGGCACCCTCAGCGGTGGCGGTAGCACCCTCAAGCTCACCATTAAGTCCACTACGGCCTGCGGAGTCGCCGGAGCCGCACCTACGACGGTCACCATCTCAAACGGCTCGGCCCTCGTCACCGGCGGGACCGGCAAGTTCGCCGGGGCCACCGGAACCCTGAAGGTCACGGGATCGTTCGCGATCCAGTCCACCACGGCCGGTTCCAACGAGAGTGACGCCTTCACGGCGACACTCAGCGGAACCCTGAAAGTCAAGTAGTCAACAACCAAATAGGAGGATGTTCGAAATGAAACGACTCATGTCAGGCATCGCAGTCGGGGCGCTCACCCTGGCCAGCGTTGCAACGCTTGGGGTGACCGCCGCGGGAGCCGCCGCAAGCACCTCCAGCGTCGTGTTGACCGGAAAGGCGCCCGCGCTCTACGGACCGGCGTCAAGTATCACCGCGACGACGAACGCCCCGGGAGCTGTCTCCTTCACGGCGAACGGCACCGCGATTGCTGGCTGCACCACGGTCGCCACGACCGCCGCCACGCCGTTCGTCGCAATCTGCCCGTACACGGCCACGGCAGCGGGCACCTTCGCCGTCGCCGCGACGTTCACGCCCACCGACACGACCAACTTTACGTCGGCGAGCTCGAACACCCTGAGCCTCGTCACGGCGCTACCGGTGCAGGGTCAGACTCCCTCGCCGATCACGTTCTACGTCGACACGGTGATTGGCGGCGGGGCGACCGGTGCCGCAGTACCGGGGTACCCCTGGGGCACCTGTTCGATCTCCAACGAGTTCCTCGTCGGTCAGACGATCGTGTTCCGGATCTACGGCAATGACGCGGACCTCGGCGGTGCAGTACTGACTCCGAAGAACGTGTCGAGCGCCACCGTGACGGTCTCGGGCGTCGCGACGCCGATCCCGCTCAACTACGGCGCCCACGGGGCACTCGCCTTCTATACCGGCGTCCTCCAGACCGGCAACGCTGCTGGCCAGTACAACACGCTGGGCATTATCAACTACAAGGTGACCTTCAACACGATCGCCGTTCCCGCCGTGACTAAGAAGATCACGGCCACCAAGTTCGTGCCCGTCCTGCACCGGGGCCAGCACGTGGTCGTCAACCACAGGGTCGTGTACCACATGGTGCGCTACCAGAAGACCGTGACTGTCGCTCCGGCAGTCGCTGGCGCCACCGGCCTCTGGCAGTCGAACTTCACGCCTTCGTCAGTGCTGACCCTCAACGCGACCCACTGAGCAAAGTAATCATCGAATAGCAAATCGCGAAGGCCCGGGCGAGCGAGTCAAGAGAATCGTTCACCCGGGCATTCGAACAGCAGAAATCGAAATAGAGCAATTAGTCCTGGTAGTAGTCCCCCAGCATTTCCAAGGCCATACCGAATCATGAAAGGTTCACTATGACGAAGTCTCGATCCCGGAAGGGTCTCGCATCCTTCTCCACCAGTGTGATCGCAGCATCAATCACGCTCTCGATGGCCATTGCGATTCCGAGCAGCAGCGCCGACACGCCGGCCATCACACCCCTCAACCTCATCGCGCCGACCGACCTGCCGGGTGTGCCCCCAATGCCGTTCACTGGCACCACCGAGCCCGCCTTCACCATCCCCTTGACCTACGTCAACCTGACGGTCACCCCCAACAGCTCGGTGCCCGGCACTCCAATGACGATCGCGGGAAGCGGACTGGCGGTCAACACCAGTCTCACCCTGACGTGGTCCACGAGCAGGGCCACCTGGGTCGCCGACGTCGAACCGACGACGGCCAACTACATGGGCGACTCGTACTCGAAGCTGAGCGTGATCCTCGCCACCGTCACCACTGACGCGTCGGGCAACTTCTCCTTCACCACCACGGTGCCCACCGACTTCGGTGGCACGCACGACATCTACGCCGTGGCGAACGGCATTGCCGTGGGCCACGCCGGCTTCACGATCCTTCGCACCATGACGGTGACGCCCAAGAGCGGCCCGATCGGCACGCCCATCACCATCACCTACACCGGACTGGGCGCCAGCCTGTACCCCGGTGGCGCCGCCCTGCTCTGGGACAACCACAATACCGGTGAGATGATGGGTCACTGGACTCGCGGCACGTCGAGCGTCACCATCCGTGCGGCCGGTCCCGTGGGCAATCACGTCATCACGGTGGCCGACGCCATTGGTGTTCAGTACTTGAACATCATGCAGTCGCCGTTGCCGTTCGCGGACGGCTTCACGGCCACCTTCCGCACCACCAAGGACAACGGGCCGCCCACGCCCTCGATCGTGTTCCCCGCCTCCGTCACCCCCACCGTGACCCAGGTCACCACCCTGGGCAACGTCGGCCTCGACCCCGCGAGCAATGCGGTCGCCGCACTCTCACCGACGAGCGGTCCCGTCAACTCCAAGTCGAACCTCACCGTCACCGGACTTGCGATGACCGGCACGGCCACGCTGGTCTGGTCGACCGTGGTCGGCAGTCGCGTGAACTGCTCGGGCACCTGCTGGCTCACGCAACCGGTAGCGCTCGGCTCGGCCACCGTCACCCACGGCACCCTCAATGCGCCCATCACGATTCCCGACGGACTCGGTGGCTGGCACGCGGTGAAGGTGATGAATGGTTCGTTGATTGAGGCCCAGGTCGCCTTCTACGTGAAGGAGAGCATCATCACCTTCTACAAGAAGGACGGCTCGGTCGCGACCGTGGGCATCGAGCGCCCCGACAACGCCGCGAGTATCGCGGCGATCGCCACCAGTGGCTACCGCGCCCAGGCGGTCGGCACACCCACCTACCGGTTCAAGGCCGGCCAGGAGTTCACTATCAACCTGGACGGCGTTGGTTGGACCCAGTTCGACAACACGCTGGCCGTCACCTACGACAACAGCTTCGTCGGCTACGGGTGTGGATTCAACTCCAGTGGCTACACCGTGATCCACATGCACGCGACCGGCGCACCGGGGACGCACATCATCGACCTCTACCCGATGCTCTACACGAACCAACCATCGTTCGCGAACACTCCCTACGGCATGCTCCCCGTGCTCTCGTACGCGCACGACGAGCCGGCCCTGGCGCTTGGTTACCAGGTACCGTCCATCCGACTGGCGATCACGATCGTCAAGTAGCCAGCGGGCTTCGACTCAGCGCCAAGGCCTCGCTCCTCGTTCTTCGAGCGGCGAGGCCTTGGCGTGGACGAGTCGCGCCACCGATTCGGGCAGCCACCAGTTCCAACGACCGAGCAGGGCCATGACCGCGGGCAACAAGAGCCCCCGCACGATTGTCGCGTCGATCAGCACCCCTAGCGCGAGGCCCACTCCCAGCTCCTGCAGTCCCGCGACGTGACCGAAGACCAGACCACTCAGCGCCCCGACCATGATCACGGCGGCCGCGCCGACCACTCCCCCGGTGTGGGCCAGGCCAGCGGTGATGGCCCCGACGTTGTCCGCGCCGGCGTCCCACGCCTCGCGCATTCGCGCGACGATGAAGACCTCGTAGTCCATTGAGAGTCCGAAGAGCATGGCGAAGAGGAAGACCGGGACCCAGCCCTCGATCTGGCCGACGTGGTACGACCCGACGAGCGCGGAACCGACGCCGAAGCGAAAGACCACCACCATCAGCCCGTAGGCGACACCGACCGAAACCAGATCGAGCATCACGGCGACCAGCGCCAACAGCACCGAGCGAAAGGCTCGCAGGAGCACGAGGTAGGTCAGCACCAGCGCGAGCATCACGAGCCACGGGAAGGCCCCGTAGACGGTGTGCAGGAAGTCGACCCCTTGGGACGCCGGTCCCCCGAGGTAGATCCTGGTGCCCGGTGGGAACGTCGAGGCCGGGATGTAGGAGTGGCGCAGCGCGTGAACGAGCTGCTGGGAGGCGGCGGCGCCGAACTCGTGGCGACCGAAGACGAAGATCTGCTCGTAGCGACCAGTCGCGTCGACGAAGGGAGGCTTCGTGTCGATGGCGACGGCGAACACCTCGGGGTCGTGCAGGATTGCCTCGGCCAGCTTCAGCCTCGCCACCTTCATCGCTGGACGGTTGGCGAGGTGCGCACGTCCTAGGTCGACGACTACTTCGTTAGGGGTGATCAACGCCGGACCGATCCGGCTCGCGACCACCGTGAGCGCGTGGGCCGACTCGAGGTACTGGGGCACCGCCACGATCGAGCCGGGAGTCAGTTGCAACCACAGGACCGACGAGGCACCCAACGCCAGCACCGCGACCGACGTCGCGAGCACCGCGAACGGGCGGCGAAGCACGAAGCGGACGATCCGCGTCCACAAACCACCGGCCGAGTCACGCCCGCCCAGTAGGCCCGCCACGCCGACCGGTCGCACGCCGCGTCGCCCGAGCAGTGAGAGCAGGGCCGGCTGCAGGGTGAGGGCGGCGCAAAGCGCGACGAGGGGCACGACGAGGCCGGCCGCGCCCAGCGAGCGAACGAAGGTCACCGGGACGAGGAACAGTGTGGCGAGACCGATGGCGACCGTCAGCGACGAGAGCGAGATCGTGCGCCCGGCGCTCGACATGGTCGCGACGATCGCGTCGTCGACGGTGACGTCGTCGACGGCAATCTCGTGGCGAAAGCGATGAACGATCAGGAGCGAGTAGTCGATCGCGAGGCCGAGCCCGATCAGTTCGATGACGTTGGGAATGTAGAGCACCATGAGGAAGTGCTGAGCCAACAGGTAGACGATCGCCATCGCCCCGGCGGCCGTGGCTCCGGCGACGAGGAACGGGACCAGTACGGCCCAACAGAGACCCAGTACCGCAATGAGGAGCCCCAACGCGAGCACCAACGCGACGGTCTCGCCGCGGCGCAGGTCGCCCGAGAGCACCGGAGTGAGATCGTGATTCAGCGCTGGTGGGCCGGTGACGAGCGCGTGCGCGAGGTGCTGGGCCGCCAGCGCGTCTCGCAACGGACCGGTCTGGTCCGAGGCGTGGATGAGGTTAAATGACGTGGCAATGTTCACGTAGAGCACCCCGGCAACGGCCTTCTGCGCAAGAACGTGGGCCGTCGGGATCGCAGTCGCGGCGGCAGCAATCCTCGACTCGTAACTCCGAATCTGGTCGCCGGTCGCCTGATTGAATACGAGGACCACGGTGAAGGTCCCCTCGACATTCTCACCGAAGTTCTTCGTCAAGATCGCGTCGGCCCGGGCCGAGCCAGTCCCCGAGACCGAGAGTGAGGTCGAGAGCAAGTCGGTCAGTCGCGACCCCGAGAACAGACCGAGAACCACCACCAGCACCCAGGCGGCGATCACGACCAAGCGATAGTGGACTACCGCCCGTGTCCATCGTTCGAGCATCGCTGCAGCCTACCTAGAGGCTCGCGACGCCTCGAGCGTGCCGACGCGGGTCAGTGACGAGCAGGCGCGACGGTCGTCTCGACGGCGTTGGTGACCGCCGAGACGACGTTCGGGTTGAACACCGTCGGCACGATGTAGTCGGCCGAGAGCTCCGCGTCCGTCACGACGCCCGCGATCGCGCGAGCAGCAGCGATCTCGACATCCTCGGTGACGTGCTTCGCGTTCGCGTTGAGCAGGCCACGGAAGATCCCCGGGAACGCCAGCACGTTGTTGATCTGGTTGGGCTCGTCGCTTCGGCCCGTTGCGACGACCGCCGCGTAGCGCCGGGCGAGGACCGGGTCGACCTCGGGGTCGGGGTTCGCCAGCGCGAAGACAATGGAGTCGGGCGCCATGAGCTTCAGGTGGTCTTCCGAGACGAGGTTCGAGCCCGAGACGCCGATGAAAACGTCGGCGCCGTTCATAGCGTCGACGAGCTTGCCGGTACGGTGCTCGGCGTTGGAGTGCTGGGCTAGCCAGCGGCGGTCCTCGTCGAGCGTCTCGTCGTCGGGTCGCAGAATTCCGCGGCTGTTCAGGCCGACGAGGTCGCCGACCCCCTCCTTGATCAGAAGGCGGCTGATCGCCACGCCGGCCGCACCGACGCCGAGCACCACGACACGTACGTTCTTCATCTCTTTGCCCACGACGCGCAGCGCGTTCAAGAGGGCGGCGAAGACGACGATTGCGGTGCCGTGCTGGTCGTCGTGGAAGACCGGGATGTCCAGCATGGTGCGCAAGCGCCGCTCGATCTCGAAGCAGCGCGGAGCCGAGATGTCCTCGAGGTTGATACCGCCGTAGACCGGGGCGATGCACTGCACGATGCGCACGATCTCGTCGACGTCTTGGGTGTCGAGGCAAACTGGCCATGCGTCGATGCCCGCGAAGCGCTTGAACAAGAGGGCCTTACCCTCCATGACCGGCAGGGCCGCCGCCGGTCCAATGTTGCCCAGTCCCAGCACCGCCGAGCCGTCGGTCACGACCGCCACGGTGTTGCGCTTGATGGTGAGCCTGCGCGCGGCCGCCGGGTCCTTCGCAATCGCCATGGAGATGCGCGCCACGCCGGGCGTGTACGCCATCGAGAGGTCGTCGCGGGTCTTCAACGACACCTTGGGCTCCACCGAAATGGTGCCACCGAGGTGCAGGAGGAAAGTCCGGTCGCTCATCGCCAAGACGTGAGCCCCCTCGACGACGTCCACCGCGGCGCGTATCCGTTCGGAGTGGCCCTCGTCGACCGCGTTGCAGGTCATGTCGACCGTCATTCCGGCACCAGTCTCGACGACGTCGAGCGCGGTCACCGCGCCGCCGGCGTCGCCGACGGCGGTCGTGATGGCGCCGATGCGAGAGGCTAGGTCCAAGACCACGCGCATGGTCACTGAGTAGGAGGCACTGGGAACGCTCATGGAGATCAGATCCTTACTGGTCGATACGTCCGCGACCGATCGCGCAAGGAATGGCGACGACGTTGACGCTGGACACGACCCAAGTCTACGACGAGCGAAATACGTGGAGCCCCGACCGACTTCGTCGACCGGCAAATGTGACATTCGACCCTACGGAGGTGAACGGTCGCGTGGCGCCCGAGCACGGGTCACGTTGCTCGATTGATGGAGGACAGTTCGTCAGCACGGTGCGGCTCCCCCCAACTGGGCCACTGGCCGACGCGGTATGGTGAAAGCAAGCGACCCCAAGGAGGATCCCATGGGATTCATGGACAAGGTAAAAGAACAGGCGTCGGTAGCGGCCGCGGCCGCCAAGGACGCGGCCCAGAAGGGCCAGGCGAAGGTCGGCGAGGTCCAAGCGAAGCGTGCGGCCGACGGCGTGCTGCGCCAGTTGGGACTGGCGGCCTACCTACGCCAGACCGAGCGAGCCAAGGGCACGACCGAGAGTGACATTGCGGGCTACGTCGAGAGTCTGAAAGCCTACGAGGCCGAGTTCGGCGAATTGGACGGCACCGACTCGTCGAGTTAGGGGACGGCATTCGCCTGGTCACTGACCGTGTCGCCGATTGGAGCCGTCGAGCCGGATGACAGTATTGGCACCATGGAGCGACCACTGAACGACGAGCCGCGGTGCGATCGCAGTCGCTCGCACCGCGGACGACTCGCGTGACGACGTCGCCCGATCCGGTCACGTTTCCCCGCCTGTTCTCGTCGCTCGAGATTGGCCACGTCACGGTACCCAATCGGATCGTCTCATCCGGCCACGACACAGTCATGGTCGACCACGGCGCCGTCACCGACCAACTCGTCGCGTACCACGAGGCTCGAGCGGCTGGAGGTGCCGGGCTCATCGTCGTGCAAGTGGCGGGCGTGCACGAGACGGCGCGCTACACGAGCCACACGCTCATGGCGGTCGACGACTCGTGCATCCCCGGCTACGCGCGCCTCGCCGAAGCGGTCCAGCCCCACGGCACCCGGCTCTTCGGCCAACTCTTCCATCCCGGGCGCGAAGTGATGGAGTCGCTCGACGGCAGCCTTCCGGTAGCCGTCGCACCGTCCGCGGTACCCAGCGAGCGCTTTCACGTCATGCCCCGAGCCCTCGACGCCTCGGAGGTCGAAGAGATCGTTGACGGCTACGCGGCCGCAGCCCTTCGCCTGCGCCAAGCCGGTCTCGACGGCGTCGAAGTAGTCGCCAGTCACGGCTACCTGCCGAGCCAGTTCCTCAATGACATGGTCAACCTGCGCGACGACGAGTACGGCGGTTCACCCGCGAGGCGCCGACGCTTCCTCACCGACGTACTGGTCGCGGTGCGTAGACGCACCGACGAGAAGATGGCGATCGGACTGCGGATCTCGATCGATGAGCGTGACCCCTTCGGGCTGTCCGAGCAGGTGGCTCTTGAGACGGTCGTCGCGCTGGCCAATGAGGGTCTGATCGACTACGTGAGCGTCACCACCGGGACATCGGCGTCGCTCGCCGGTTCTAATCACATCGCGCCGGACATGGCGTTCGCCAACGCCTACGTGGCGCCACTGGCGCGACAGGTGAAGCAGGCCGTTCAAGTTCCGGTCATCGTCGCCGGACGGATCAACCAGCCCCAGGAGGCCGAGCGCCTGCTCGAGGCCGGTGACGCCGACGCCTGCGCCATGACGAGGGCCCTCATCTCCGATCCCTTGATGCCGCGCCGCGCCCGGTCCGGTCTCCTCGACGACATCCGCGCCTGCATTGGCTGCAACCAGGCCTGCATCGGGCACTTCCACGCCGGCTATCCCATCTCGTGCATCCAGCATCCCGAGACCGGCCGGGAGCTGCGCTACGGCGTTCGCCACGTCGCGGTTTGCACCAAGAAGGTGATGGTCGTGGGCGCCGGACCGGCGGGACTGAAGGCCGCCGCGGTCGCCGCCGAGCGTGGACACTCGGTCACGCTCCATGAGTCCTCCGGCTACGTCGGAGGCCAGGTGCTCTTGGCCCAGCGGATTCCCGGTCGCGAGGAGTTCGGCGGTGCGGCCAGCAACCTCCTGCGAGAGGCGACTCGCGCCGGGGTGCGGATCGTCCTGCACAGTCGGGTGGACGCGGCGACGGTCGAACGCGACGCCCCCGACGTGGTCATCGTGGCGACCGGAGCCCGGCCCTACCGACCGTCGATCGAGACCCTCGGCGCACCGATCGTCCTGGACGCCTGGCAGGTGCTGCTCGGTGAGCCGGTACCGCGCGGACCCGTCATCGTCGTCGACTGGAGGAGCGACTGGGTCGGCCTTGGGGTGTCGCGCGTCCTCGCGGCGCGGGGCTGCCAGGTCACCCTCGCCGTCAACACCTACGCGGCGGGCGAATCACTCCAGCAGTACGTGCGCGACACTCAGTTGCGGGCCCTACGTCGCGACCACGTCGACGTGCTTCCCCTCGTTCGCCTCTACGGCATCGACGACGACACCGTATACCTCCAGCACGTCCTCACCGGCGAGGCGATCCTCGTGAGCACGGGCGCTCTGGTGCTCGCCTGCGGCCACGTGCCCGAGTCCCAGCTCCTCTCCGAGTTGATGTCCTCGCGCCGCGCGGTCGTCGGGATCGGCGACTGCCTCGCGCCGCGCACGGTCGAGGAGGCGGTCCTCGAAGGGCTCACCGCCGCGAGCGAAATCTAAACTTCACCTCGGTGAAGGGAACGCACCTCGCCGAACGGCTACGGGACGAGCACCACCCGACCGAAGGCCTGACGGCTCTCGATATAGGCGTGCGCCTCCTCGGCGTTCTCGAGCGAGAACGTCCGGTCGATCACGACGCGGATCGCGTCGGTCGCGACGTCGTCGAGAATCCGCTGGATCATCGGGTGGGTCCGCGTCGACATCAGCAGCTCGGCGCCGAGGAAGTAGCTGATCAGGCTCTGGTTCTGTCCGCCCATCGACGAGATGTCGAGCGGGGCCGTCTTCTCACGCCCGGCATTGCCGAAGGTGACGCATCGCCCGCGGTAGGCCAGCGCGTGCAGGCTCTTCTGGAGGTTGCTTCCGCCAACGGAGTCGACGATGACGTCGGCGCCGCGCCCGCCGGTGAGCGCGCGCACCTCGGTGACGAAGTCGTTGGCGGTGTAGTCCACGCCGTCATCGAGCCCGAACTCACGCAGACGTCCGAGCCGTTGCGCGCTCGACGCCGTTGCGATCACGCGGGCCCCGGCCTGCTTGGCCATCTGGATCGCCGCGACGCCCACGCCGCTGGCCCCGGCATGGATCAGGACCGTCTCGCCGGCCTGGAGCCGTCCGAACTCGAAGAGGCAGTCGTGCGCGGTGCCGTAGGCGACGGGCACGCAGGCCGCCTGCTCGATGGCGAGGCCGTCGGGCACCTTCCAGGAGAACGAAGGGTGAACGACCCGCAACTCGGCGTGCGATCCATGCATCCCGGTCGACACCATCCGGTCCCCGACTGCGAAGCCCCGGACGTTGGCTCCGACCTCGAGGACGGTGCCCGCACTCTGGTAACCGACAACGTGGGGCACGGTCGCGAGTTCGCCACCGAGGCGATTGAGCGTGTCGCCGCCTTCGATGCTGATCGCCTCGACCCGCATGAGCATCTCGTCGGGACCCGGTACCGGGTCGGGGACGTCCTCGTAGCGCAGCACGCTCGGAGCACCCACCTCGTAGTACACCGCTGCCTTCATGAACCACCTCCGCTGTTGGTGACCGACGCCTCGACAGTAACGGTTGCGGCGTGACGTCGAGCGAGCGGACCCGACGGCGTGGCGGACAGAACGTTGCGTTGGGTCTATTCTCGCAGCGACGGGCCGTTGGCCTGAAGTGGCGTCCTCGTCGGCAGCACTCGACGAACGGTACTTCGCAGAGATGGGGAAGATGAGCACGACTGTTGCACGCGAGAACGACGCGGCGGTCGTCACCGAGCACTTCGACGTCCTCATCGTCGGTGCCGGCATCTCGGGCCTCGGGTCGGCTTACCACCTCCGCAACCAGTTGCCCGAACGCCGCTTCGTGGTGCTCGAGGCCCAGGGCGGCTTCGGCGGCACGTGGCGCACCCACCGCTATCCCGGCATCCGCTCCGACAGCGACCTCTACACCTTCGGGTACCGGTTCAAGCCCTGGGTCGACGAGCCCATCGCCTCGGCGAAGAAGATCCAGCACTACCTGGGCGAGGTGATCGACGAGAACGATCTCGCGCGCCACATCCGCTACCACCACCACATCGAGTCGGCGTCGTGGTCGAGCGAGGACAACTGCTGGACGGTGCACGCGACTCGCACCGACTCCGGTGAGACCGCGCTCTTCACGGCCAACTTCCTCTGGATGTGCCAGGGCTACTACCGCCACAATGAGGGCTACACGCCTGACTGGCCCGGGATGGACCAGTTCACGGGCCCGATCGTGCACCCCCAGACCTGGCCCGAGGACCTCGACTACCGGGGCCGGCGCGTGCTCGTCATCGGCTCGGGCGCCACGGCCGCCACGTTGGTGCCAGCGATCGCCGACGACTGCGCCCACGTCACGATGCTCCAGCGTTCCCCCACCTACTTCATTTCGCGTCCGAACGTCAACGAGGTGGCCGACATGCTGCGCGAGCTCGATATCCCCGAGGAGTGGATCCACGAGATCGCCCGACGTAAGGCCCTGCACGATTTGCAGGTGCTCAACCAGATCTGCGTCGAAGAACCGGAGTTCGCCCGCGACGCGCTCATCGACGCCGTGCGCGCTGAACTGCCGCCCGACTTCGACGTCGAGACCCACTTCACCCCCAGCTACCGTCCGTGGCGCCAGCGCCTCGCCATGCTGCCCGACGGCGACCTCTTCAAGGGCATCAGCGCGGGAAAGGCCTCAGTCGTCACCGACGAGATCGAGACCTTCACCGCGCGAGGCGTGCAGCTGAAGTCCGGCCGCGAGCTCGAGGCCGACATCATCGTCACGGCCACCGGCTTCAACTTGAGTGTGCTCGGCGACATCTCCTTTTCGATCGACGGGCGGCCCCTCGACCTCGCTGACACGATCACCTACCGCGGCATGATGTTCACCGGGGTGCCCAATCTCGTGTGGATCTTCGGCTACTTCCGGGCCAGTTGGACGCTGCGCGCCGACCTCGTCGGCGACTTCGTCTGTCGGCTGCTCGCGCACATGGACGAGATGGGGGCCCGGCGAGCGACGGCGCAACTGCGACCCCGTGACGCCGACGCGCCCGTGCTCGAGTGGTTGGACCCCGAGGACTTCAATCCCGGCTACATGATGCGTTCGATGCATCTGATGCCTCACCGGCTGAACCTTCCGGAGTGGCAGCATAGCCAGGACTACTGGACGGAACGCTCGACGCTGCCCGAGGCCGACCTCGACGACGGCTGCCTGCACTTCGAGTAGCCGACGCCGGTCGATCAGAACCCGTGGGGGCTAGGAGGACCCCTAGACTCGCGGCACTTGGAGGTCACACATGCCCACTGCGCACAACGGCTCGGTCGAGCTCTACTACGAGACGTTCGGCAGTCCGGTCGACGAGGCCATGCTGCTCGTCAACGGACACGGCAGCCAGTGCATCAACTACGACGTCGAGCTGTGCGAGCTGTTCGTGTCGCGCGGCTACTTCGTCATTCGATTCGACAACCGCGACGTCGGACTCTCCACCAAGTTCGAGCATTTCAAGCCCAACTTCCGCTCGGTGCAACAGGCAATGCACGACGGCACGACGCCGAAGGTCGCCTACGAGCTCTCGGACATGGCCAATGACGCGGTCGCGGTGCTCGACGCCCTGGGGCTCGACCGGGCCCACGTAGTGGGCATGTCGATGGGCGGGATGATCGTCCAGCAACTCGCCATCGACCACCCCGAACGGCTGACCTCGATGACGTCGGTCATGTCGACGACCGGTGACCGCGACGTGGGACGAACCGCCCCCGAGGTGGCCGACCTCTACTACGGTCCGCGCCCGTCCGACCGAGACCAGGTGATCCGCGCCAGTCAAGAGCTCCAGCGTCTCTACGCCAGTCCCGCCTTCTACGACAACGACCGCGCGGCCCGCCGAGTGGGCGCCGCCTTCGACCGCTGCTTCTGCCCGGACGGGGTTTCGCGCCAGCTGTCGGCCATCGTCGCCTCGGGCAGCCGGGCCGACGCACTGCGCGCCGTGCACGTTCCCGCGCTCGTCATCCACGGCGACCGCGACACCCTTATTGACGTGAGCGGTGGGCAGCGGACGGCCGAGTGCATCCCGAACGCCCGCTTCGTCGTCATCGACGGCATGGGCCACGACTGCCCACCACAGCTCTTCGAACGCTGGGTCCAACTCGTCACCGAGCACGCTCGGGCCGCGTCGGCGACCCAACTCGCCTAGGACTGCCTTCGAGCAATGCGACGTGCGTCGGGGACTTCGTTCGCCCCCGCAGGGAGCGCCTTGGCCAGACGGTCCCACTCTTTGAGCGTCGCCGGCCCTGCTCCACCACCTCGGACTGAACAACGACACCGAGACAACTCAGGAGCCGCTCGAGGCATCGGCGCCGTGCCGCCATGGCATCAACGAACTGCCCAGTCTCGAGAGCCTCGCTACTCGATTGGCCCACGGCTCGCCGACACGCCTACGACCGACGACGTCCTCGCGGTCACCGACGTCATGGACGTGGTCGGTTGGCGCCAGAACCCCGTACACGCCCCCCCTGGCCCCAGACGATGATCGCCCGTTGGGCGGTTGCGCAGAGAAGAGTTCTTCGTCGAGGCGCTCGCGCACCACGGCCCAAATCACGGCGAGGATATGAGCCACACCCCGGGGCCCACGGTCCCGACGAGTCGATCAGCCAAGGACCGGTACTGTGGGTCCGGTGCAGGACGAACAAGCAGCGGCGATGACGCTCGTGCTCGTGCGTCACGGTGAGAGCACTTGGAACGAGATGAAGGTCGTCCAAGGCCAGACCGAGGGCGCTCGACTGACCGACCTCGGGCGGACCCAGGCCCTCGACGCGGCCCGGAGTCTCGTCGGCCAACGCTTCGACGCCCTCTACTCAAGCGATCTCGGTCGGGCGACGGAGACCGCCGCCGTCTTCGCCGAGTTCCTCGGTCTGCCCGTCACGACGACCGAAGCGCTGCGCGAGCGATGCTTCGGGGTCCGCGAGGGTCGGTCGACCACCGAGTTGACGTCGCCGGTCACCGGCATCGATGACGGCGTCGTGGTGGACCCGACCGCGCGACCGCAGGGCGGCGAATCGCTCGACGACCTTCACCGCCGGGTGGGCGCCCTCGTCGAGCAGCTGCGTGACGAAGACGAGCCCGGTCGCGTGCTGCTCGTCACGCACGGCGGGACCATCCGCGCGCTGCGGGCCTACTGCGCCGGGAGGTCGATGGATGGCCTCGAGTGGGACGTGGTCGGCAACGCGAGCGTCTGGACGGTCAATGTCGAACGCCACTAACCAAGTGATGCAGCAGTGATCGGCGACGCAAGAGTTGATTCGCTTCGGGATCGACTAGCCCAGGCTTCCTACGGACGGCTGGGCTACGAGCTCGTCCGCTTTCGTGACGACGCCAATGACGACATCGTGAGGGCCGTCGTGAACGAGGTGGTGGTCCTGGGGACTCCCGGCCGAGAGGCCTTCCGATCCCTGCTGGACGTCGACGGTGTCGACACGCTGGGCCTCTTCTCGATACGCCGCACAATCCAGGCCCGACGTCGCGCATCGGTCTATCTCGTGGACGAGGCTCTCGACGCCTACGCCCTCATGCCAGCTCTGAACGACGTGCCGTGGGAGAGCTGGCTCAAGGGAGCGTTGTTCGTCGCTCGGTCGCTCGGTCGCGACCTCGACTCGATCGGACGGCGTTTCGCCGACGCCGCCTCCGCCCGGTCCGACGCCCGCTTCCGCGTCGCCCTCGGATCGATGAGCCGCGTGACGGCCCTCTCTCAGTGCCACGTCCAAGAGGTCACGACAAACTACGGCACCGGCTTCGTCGAGACCATCGTGGTGCGCGACACCACCGTCCTCGGCGCCATCTACGGACCCCCGCCGCAGGCCGACAACGTCGTCGAGTACCGACCCACGACCAACCTCGCTCAACTGGCCGTGAC
Source organism: Acidimicrobiales bacterium (assembly GCA_043721635.1). GTDB lineage: Bacteria > Actinomycetota > Acidimicrobiia > Acidimicrobiales > RAAP-2 > RAAP-2. Next base: position 27,126 of record JAYSQJ010000091.1, read on the forward strand.
GCTGGCCGATGCCCTCGACGCCTCGAACGAGGTGCTGTCCGGCCCTATCGTCCACGCCGAACTGGCCGCGACGTTCTTCTCCCTCGTCGTTCCCGGATCCCACGTGCCGACCACCGGATGCTTGAGCTTCTACGTCGACGCGATTGAGAGCGACGAGTCCTTCACCGCATTCGTCGCCGAGCTACCCGAGGGCGCCGACGCCGCGTCGCTCGTCTCGAGTGCCACGTCCGACGGCCTGGCCTGCTTCAGCGACGACCACCGACTCATCCTGTTCACCACTCCTCCGAGCTTCGACGCAAACGCCGAGGTCGACGTCGACTTCACTCGCTTCGCGAATCTGTCGCGCGACGCCCTCTCCGACACCGCCACGACCCGCTGGTTGGCCCAGTGACCCGGTGGATCGACAGTCGTTCGGGCCTCAAAGGCCAGGTCCAGCGGTCCGCCGCCCGGGTCCCCACGAAGATCGTCGTGGGCGTGGAGCCATGGCGCTGCAACGACGCCCGCGAAACACGACTGCGGCTAATCACGGCCCTGACTACCGGGGTCCGCGCCATCAGCGCCGTGGAATCGAAACCGACGATACAGACGGTGACGAGCGCGAGCCGGGCGGCGATGACCACGAGACGCGAAGGCCCAGATTGACACGCGGACGCACGAGGAAATGGATCCAGTGCATCGAGGACAGGTCGACGCCGTAGGAGTTTCCCAAGCCCCATTGCACGACGGCCCTCGGGCGCACGTTGCAATTCGGTGACTCGAGGTTGACGCCCGGCATGTCGGTGCCGAGGATCGCACCCGGGTTGACGCCATCTCGACAGAAATCGTTCCGAGAGGCAGCGCCTTGGTCTTCAGTGGCTCGCAATCCGGTCCGTCACGGTGGACGGGGGACGTTCAGCGTGGAGCCTACGACCGGCTCTCGCTCGCCGTCGGCGAATTGGTGACTTTGGACTCTGCCGCCAGGATGGCCGGTCGAAGGACCATTGAAGATGAGGAGAGCTCATGAAGACGGTAATTGTCTACGAGTCGATGTACGGCAACACGCACCACGTGGCCGAGGAGATGGCCGGGGTCTTGCGCCAGAGCGGACCGGTCGAGCTCGTCGCGGTCAGCCACGCCTCCTCGGCGTCGATCGAAGGCGCCGATCTCGTGATCGTCGGTGGACCGACCCACGCCCACAGCATGTCGTGGCCCAGCACACGGCGCTCGGCGATCCAGGCCGCCGAGAAGAGCGACGAGCTCGAGGTCGATCCTGACGCCGAGGGTCCGGGCCTGCGCGATTGGTTCCTCGCCCTCACCAAGGTGGACGGCGTGGCCGCCGCCGCCTTCGACACCCGACTCGACGGCGCACCAATCCTGACCGGCCGCGCCGCCCGTTCGATCAGTCGCCGTCTGCACGACCATGAGTTCCGCGAGATCGTCGAGCCGGAGAGTTTCGTCGTCGACAAGCACAATCACTTGATCGGCGGCGAGGACGAGCACGCGAAGCGGTGGGCCCAGTCGCTCCTGCAGGCCACTGCACCCGGCGCCTAGCGCCACGCCGTCGGCCCGGAAGGGGTGCCACGACAAGGATCGGGCCGGTGAGCAGTTATCCGGACGTGACATCACTACGCTGAAGAGGTAAGGAACACGAGGTCTGAGCGTCTTGAAGGGTCGTTTAGTCCGCAACTAGCCCAATGTGGTGTGACGAATCGCACCTGTGAGGGAAGGGTGGCGACACGACAATGAAACCAGTGAAGAACCCGGCCTCTGACGGAGAGCGTCGCGGTGCGACCCCTGGACCCCGTCACGCGGACGGGCCACGCCTGGTCAGGCTCGAGGAGGTCTCCGAGACGCCGAGCCAAGAGTCGGTGGAGGCGAACTTCCCGCCGATCGGCGACTACGCGTTCCTCTCGGACTGCGAGAACAGTTGCCTCGTCGCCCCGACCGGCTCGATTGAGTGGATGTGCCTGCCCAAACCGCACGACCCGAGCGTCTTTGGCACGATTCTCGACCGCGCGGCCGGCTCGTTCCGCTTCGCGCCGGTCGACAGCGCGGTCCCGGCTCACCGTCAGTACGACCCGGGCACGATGATGCTCGCCACCACCTGGCAGACCCGTAGCGGCTGGCTCGAAGTCAACGACTTCCTCGCCATCGGCCCGTGGTACCGCACCGGCGAGCGCTCGAGCTTGCAGCGGCGCACGCCGGGTGACTCCGACGCCCGCCACGTGCTAGTTCGCACCGCCACCTGCCTGCACGGCAGTGTTGACGTCGTGCTCAATTGCGAGCCGTCCTTCGACTACGGGCGGGCGGACGCTCAGTGGGAGTACGCCGGACCCTCCTACGACCAGGTGACGACGACCAACGCCGACTTCCCCCGACTGACGCTCACCGGTGATATGCGCTTCGGCATCGAGGGTCGCGCGATTCGCGCACGCCATCGCCTGGTCGAGGGAGAGTCGTCCTTCGTCGTGATGAGCTGGACCGACGCGCCGCTGCCTTCAAACCAGGAGGAGGTCGACACCTTCCGGCGCGAGACATCGCGCTTCTGGCGGGGATGGATCGACAGCGGCCGCTTCCCCGACCACCCCTGGCGCGAGCTCCTCCAGCGCAGCGCCCTTACGCTCAAGGGTCTCTCCTACGCGCCTACGGGGGCCCTGCTCGCCGCGCCCACGACCTCGCTGCCCGAGAACCTCGGCGGGACGCGCAACTGGGACTACCGCTACACCTGGATCCGCGACACCGCCTTTACGCTGCGCGCCCTGCACGCCCTCGGCTTCGACACCGAGGCCGGCGACTTCCTCGCGTTCCTCGGCGACGTCCTCGAGCCGGTGGACAGCGCCGGTGGGCTGAAGCCCCGACGCAACCTCCAAGTGCTCTACCCCGTCGACGGAGCCGACGCCACCCCCGAGTCGGACCTCGAGCACCTCACGGGCTACGCGTGGAGCAAGCCGGTGCGAATCGGCAACGGCGCGTGGGACCAGACTCAGTTCGACATTCTCGGCGCGGTCGTGGACTGCATCTTTGAGAACACGCGCTCGCGCGACTCGTTGAGCGAGCGCTCGTGGCGAATCGTGGTCCAGGCCGTCGAGACCGCCCTCACGTCGTGGCGCGAGCCCGACCGCGGGATCTGGGAGGTTCGCGGTGAACCGCTCCACTTCACTTTCTCCAAGGTGATGTGCTGGGTCGCCGTCGACCGTGGCGCACGACTCGCGGCCCTGCGCGGCGAGAAGCGCCTCGCCGACAAGTGGTGGAGCGAGGCGAAGGTCATCCACGCCGACATCTGCGAGCACGCCGTTGGCCAGCGCGGTGGCTTCACCCAGTCCTACGGCTCCGAAGAGCTCGACGCGTCGTTGCTGGTGCTGCCGATGCTCGGCTTCCTGCCACCCTCCGACGAGCGGATCCGCGAGACCGTCTTCGCCATCGCCGACAACCTCACCGACGGCGCCTTCGTCTACCGCTACAAGCCGTGGTCGACCGACGACGGACTCGACGGACAGAATGAGGGCAGTTTCACCGTCTGCTCCTTCTGGCTGGTCTCGGCGCTCGTGGCCATCGGCGAGGTCGAACGGGCCCGTACCCACCTCGAGAAGCTCATTGGCGCGGCGAGCGCCCTCGGCCTCTACGGCGAGGAGATCGACCCCACGACTGCCCGACACCTCGGGAACTTCCCCCAGGCGCTGACCCACCTAGCGCTCATTACCGCGGTTCTCGGCGTGATCAAGGCCGAGCACCAGCAGAGCGAGTCGTCGGCCACCTACGGCGGATCGCAGAGTTGGTGGAGCGCCGCTGGCCGCAGCGACAGTGCCGCGACCATCCCCGCGAGCGACGTCTGGCTCGAATCCCCGGACTCACCCGGGTCCCTCGACCACTGACCTCGCGGAACCCGGGGCGCCGCGAGGCCCAGCACGGTTACTCTGCAACCAGTGAACCGACTGCGCCGATCGGGTGTCGCGCTGGCGACCGTGACCGCGGGACTGCTCCCGCTCGTTGCAATCCCCACGTCGGGCGCCTCGGCTCTCACCGCGTGGCCCCCCTTCTTCCGTGCCCCCTCGTGGACGTGGGACCCGTCCATCGTCAAACCGGTGCCCTACCGGTCCACGGTCGCGAGCAACGCGGTCCATCCGGGATGTCACGACTCGAGGTTCGCGACGTCGTACCTCGGTGACGTCGGATGGGCCCTGGGGATGATCGGTTGCGCCGAATATCCAGAGATGAGTACGAATCACGGCAGGACCTGGTGGGTCGGGGGCGACTTCTTCACTATTCCCGCGGGGGACCTCTCGCCGTTTGTCGACGTGATCGTGCCACTCGCGCCGACGATTGTCGTCGCCTACGGCATCGGCACCGACAACTTCGACCTCACCACGAACGCGGGACGTGACTGGTTGCGCGCGTGGATGCCCGGCAACGTCACCTCGGTCACCGGCGCGTTGTTGTCCAATCCCTTCTCGCGCACCTCCCCCCAGATGACCATCGTGGTCGGAGTCTCGGCGCCCTCGTCGCCGACGCGCCACGCGGAATACCGCTCAAAGGACCTCGGCCGCACCTGGTCGCTGGTGACGAACACGGTCAACTGACGACCGGGGCCGGGCGACGGACAAACTCATGAACTCTTAGAGTCCTCGCAGGCCTGACGATCACTGCACCATCGCGACCCTTCGGTGTCGCCCTAGAATTCTTCGAAGGTAACAACCATGACATCGCCATCCAACCAAAACCTCGCGCCGGCTGGATCGGAGACATCGGCCCTCCTCGCCCCGTCGGACCATTCACTGGTGACGCCGGATGCGCAGCTGGTCGTCGTCGCCAATCGGCTCCCCGTTCGTCCCTCGTCGTCGCCGGGCGAAGAGGGATGGATGCCGAGTCCCGGCGGACTCGTCTCGGCGCTCACCTCGATCCTCCAGAACCAGAACGGACTCTGGATCGGATGGCCGGGGGCGTCGGACTACGACGCGCCTCCCGCGACCTTCGAGGGAATCCGACTCAAGGCCGTCGAGATCAGCCCCGAGGAGTATGAGGAGTTCTACCTGGGCTTCTCCAACGCCACGATCTGGCCGCTCTACCACGACGCGATCCGCTCCCCGACCTTCCGCCGTTCCTGGTGGCACACCTACCACGACGTCAACCTACGCTTCGCCAAGGCAATCGCCGAGAGCGTCGCCCCAGGCGGCACCGTGTGGATCCACGACTACCAGCTCCAACTCGTCCCCCAGCTGCTGCGCCAGTTGCGTCCCGACGTCGTGATCGGCTTCTTCTTCCACATCCCCTTCCCGCCGAGCGAGCTCTTTATGCAGCTGCCGTGGCGACGCGAGATCCTGACCGGACTGCTCGGCGCGGACCTCATTGGGTTCCAGCTCCACTCGGGGGCGTCGAACTTCTCGCGTCTCGCTCGGCGCCTGACCGGCGCCGTCGGCACCGACTCGGGTCTCACCTTCGAAGGTCGCGCCATCCGGGTCGGCGCGTTCCCGATATCGGTGGACTGCGACCAGATCGTGGCGATGGCGGCCGACCCCGCGATCCGGGCCCGGGCCAAGGAGATCCGCGAGGATCTCGGCAACCCCGAGTTCGTGCTGCTCGGCGTGGACCGCCTCGATTACACGAAAGGCATCCAGCAACGGATCAGGGCCGTTGCCGAGATGCTCACCGACGCAACCCTCTCGGCCGAGCGCCAGGTCATGGTCCAGGTCGCCGTGCCCAGCCGCGAGTCCGACGCCCACTACGAGCAGGAGCGACACGAGCTCGAGCGGCTCGTGAGCGAGGTGAATGGCGAATACGGCCTGGTCGGGCACCCGGCGATCCACTACATCCACAAGAACCTTCCCTTCGACGAGCTGATCGCGCTCTACCTGGCGGCGGACATCATGATGGTGACGCCGTTCCGTGACGGGATGAACCTGGTCGCCAAGGAGTACGTAATGTGCCGGTCGGATATGAGCGGCAAGCTCGTCCTGAGCGAGTTCGCCGGGGCCGCCGCCGAGCTGCGCGGGGCCTTCATGGTGAACCCCCACGACATCGACGGGATCAAGGAGGCCATCCTGCTGGCGATGAACGCGGGGCCGAAAGAAACCCGGGACCGGATGTCGCGCATGCGTCGCGCCACCTTCCGGCGCGACGTCTACGACTGGGCGAGGGGCTTCTTGACGGCCCTGCAGCAGGCGGGACCGGCCTCCGCAGTCACCGAGGCGCCGCCCGCGTCCTAGAGCTCGTCGATCAAGTCGGCGACCGAGTTCACGATCCGCGACGGCTGGAACGGGAAGTGCTCGATCTCGCCAACCTGCGCCACCCCCGAGAGCACGAGGATCGTCCCGAGTCCCGATTCGACACCAGCCTGGATGTCGGTGTCCATGCGGTCCCCGATCATGACGGTCGTCTTGGAGTGCGCTCCGAGGATGTTGAGGCCCTCGCGGATCATGACCGGGTTGGGTTTGCCGACAAAGTACGGCGCGACGCCGGTCGCGCTCTGGATCATGGCCGCCAGCGCCCCGACCCCGGGTAGCGATCCGTTCGGCGACTGGCCGGTCGGTTCGGGATTCGTCGCGACGAAGTGGCTCCCCGACTCGACGAGTCGCACCGCGGTCGCCATCTCGTGGAAGGAGTAGTCCTGGGTCTCACCCAGCACGACGTAGTCGGGCCGCTGGTCGTCCTCGCGGTAGCCCACGTCGGCGAGCGCCGCGTGGATGCTCTGCTCGCCGATGACGAAGGCCGTCCCCGAGGGGCGCTGCGAGTTGACGAACTTGGCGGTGGCGAGAGCCGAGGTCCACAGCTGCGCCTCGTTGACGTCCAGCCCCATCGACGACAGCTGTTCGCTGATCTCGTGGGGGGTGTAGAGAGAGTTGTTCGTGAGGATCAAGAACGGACGTCCGGTCGAGCGCAGGCGGGCCAGGAACCGGTCCGCGCCGTCGACCATCGCGCCATTTCGAATGAGCACGCCGTCCATGTCGCAGAGCCAACTCTCTGCTCGCGATAGGAGATCCATCCCTCAAGTATGACCGATGGGGTCGCCACACGATCCGCCCGGCGCCCGCGCGCGCCCGGCGGTCGGCGCCGCGGCTCTTCGAGACGCGCCACCCCTATGGTCGCCACTACCCCATCCGCCGAACGGACGAGGGTGAAGGAAGCCAACGTGACCACCAAGGTGCGCCGCCCCTCGATGACGATCCCCCTCGACGCCGACGGCTACCTTCGC
>JAYSQJ010000092.1:0-2652 GCA_043721635.1 Acidimicrobiales bacterium
AGCCACTCTCGACGGTGCTCTCGATCACCCCCCGCCCGACCCCCGGGCGTGCGAGTTGCATGATCACGTTGGCCCCGCCGAGCGCGAGGGAGAGTCCACTCATCAAGAGCGAACGGTCCTCCGACGAAGCGTCGGGCCCTCGCCCCCGCACGCGGGTCCTAATGTCCGCGCCGCGCCAGCACGAACGCCACCGCCAGCGCCATCATCGCCCACGACATCGCGCGCAGGGCCCGTTCGGATGGCGCCAGCAGGAACCGACGGTCGATCGACTCGACGCGTCCGTCGTTGAGCGTTATGGCCCCCTCGACCGACGTCGCCCGGCGACGCACCAGGCGCACCGGGGTCGAGAGGCTGCGCTGGGCCGACGACATGAAGGTCGCGGCCAGTGCGAGCACGACGGCAGAGAGCGACAACGACGACGACTGCGCGTACGCCGAGGTCAGTACCGGGAACGCCCCCCACGCGAGGGCGAAGACGAGGTCGGTGTGGACGAGTCCGCCGACGAGCTCGAGGTTGTACCCGAGCACCAGGACCGCTCCGACGACGATGAAGACGACGAGGCCCGCGCCGACCCGGTCGACGCCCGCGACTCCGAGGGCCACCGCGCCGATGAGTCCGAGCGACGCCGCGCCCCAGAGGACCCGCGACGGTATGCGGGTGCCCAGCGGTCGGCCCCGTAGCTCGTCGAGGGCGTGGGCGCCGACCCCCACGGCCAGGAAGAAGGCGAGCAGCGTGGCGAGCAGCGTCGTCCAGTTGACGCGAGGCGCCACCATCGCTCCGAGTACGACGTAGGAGAGGTGCCACGCCGTGTAGGGCGGGTGCAGCACCGCGCGCACATCGCGCCACGCGGCCCGCTCACCGGTGGCGTAAAACGCGGGGCCCCGCGCGTCACTCCTCGACATCGGCCTTGGTGCCCCACATGACGACGCCACCGCCGACCGACATGATCCGGACCCCGACGTCGACCATCCCGGCCTCTCGCCACATTTGGACCGTCGCCGACACGGGGTGGCGACGGTAGTGACCCGAGATGTTCGGACCGAGGAAGCGTCCGACCTCGTACCACTCACGTCCCCCGGTGAGCCATCCCGCGACCGGCAGGACCCACCTCGTGTAGCACCACCACAGGACGTGCCAGAGGGGCGACGGAGGGACGAAGAACTCGAGGCTGGCCATGGCTCCGCCCGGTCGCAGGACCCGAGCGAGCTCGGCGACGGTCGTCGGCGGGTCGTCGACGTAGCGCAGCAGGTACGTGAACGTCACCGCGTCGAAGCTGGCGTCGTGGAACGGCAGGCTCTCGGCTCGACCCTGCACCAGGTGCACGTGGCGCTCGTCGAGGCGCGCCATCTTCGCGCGGGCCACGTCGAGCATCCGCATCGTGAGATCGACGCCGACCACGTCGGCCCCCGTGGCGGCGCGCAGCGCCAGGGCGACGCCGCCGGTCCCGGTCGCCACGTCGAGCACGCGACTCCCCGGACGCGCGCCGATCCTCTCGACCATCGCACGACGCCACCGGCGGTCCTGACCGAGCGAGAGCAGCCAACCGAGGCGGTCGTAGCGGGCCGGGAGACCGTCGAAGAGTTCAGTGGCAAAGCGGTTCGGGTCGGGCCCGGTCCCTCGTGACATCGTCATCCTCCGTGGTCAATCGAAGGTTACGCCGTCGGGTATCGCCGCGGCGCCGCTAGCCCAGCTTGAACTGGAAGCCGCCGGAGTTGCCGCCCTCACCCGAGGGCAGGTACGGGATCATCGCGTGGGCCATGCCCGGCAACGTCAGCGTCTGGAGATGGACCTTGCCCGGTCCGGTCAACTTCGCGAGGAAGATGGTGTCGGCGCCGAAGAGCATGTTCTTGATGCCCTTGACCACGGTGATGTCGATCGTCACGCTCGTCTCGAAGAGGCCGATATGGCCGGGGTGCACCACCATCTGTTCGCCGGCCGCGAGGTCGTAGGTGACGATCTCACCGGAGAGCTCGACCCACGCGGTGCCCTGGCCCCCGATGCGCTGGAGGATGAAGCCGTTGCCGGAGAACACGCCGACGCCGAGCTTCTGCTGGAAGCCGATATCGAGCGTGACGTCGGTCGTGGCGGCGAGGAATCCGTGGCGCGACACCATGTACTCGTGCTGAGGTTCGACGTGGATGGCCATGATGTGCCCGGGCATCTTGGCGGCGAAGGCCACGGTTCCGTTGCTCCCCTGTGCGGTGTACTGCGTCATGAAGATCGTGCCTCCGGCGACCGCGCGCTTCAGGACCCCGAGGACGCCCGAGTTGCCGGCGCCCGCCGTGGCGGTCGCCATCTGAGTGGTCGACGACATCCACGAGAGCTCACCGCCCTGGGAGATGATCGTTTGGCCGGGCTCGAGTTGGACCTCCAGCACCGGCATGGTGGTTCCGAGCACCCGGTGGGCCGGGCCAGTGTGCTAACTGACCCGGACCGCGGTGACGACGAGTCGCTCGTTGTGCGTGTGGATGCTGGTGTCCCAGGTACCCGAGCACGTGACGAGCGAGAGGTGAGCCCGTCCGTCCTTGGACGGCTGGGGCTGGAGGCCCCGCGGCGGTCCTGAGCCGTAGATCAGGTTGAGGACCGGGCGCGTCTTGCTCTGGGTCAACGTGTAGGCGTGGGTGGAGGTGACCACGAAGCGCTCCACCGACC
>JAYSQJ010000093.1:0-2521 GCA_043721635.1 Acidimicrobiales bacterium
ACCTCGTACTGCATCACCGTCACGAGCTCGGTGAGGACCCCCTTGGCCGACTTGGGCGCCTGGGAAGCCAGTGTCTTGTAGTACGGCAGGTAGGTCTTCAGCCACTTCTTGTAGCTCGAGGCGTTAGTCGTCGCGGGCGGGTGAACCTTGGACAGCGACAGCAGGGTCTTGCAGAACGCGCTGGGACTGGCCGACTTCATGGTGGTGGCGCCGCTGGGCAGCGCCACGCCCAACGCGCCGATCAGCACCGCCGAGGCGAGCGCAGCGCCAAGCGCCGAGCGTGGACTTACGAGCAACTGGCTGATACGGGTCATCGACGCGGCTCCTTGTTCATGGGGTGGACCCCGGCTTCGACAGCGACTCCGACCGGCTGGGGACGATTTCGCTGGGACTACGACAATTTTCTAGCAGACGGACCTTGCACGAATACGTCCAGAGAACAACAATTCGACACATTTACCCAGTCATTCGAACCTCCACGACGGCCGTCGAAGTCCCCGAACGGCCCTCGGAGCGACGGCTAGCGGCGTGATGGCACCGCCACCGGCGTGGCGTCGCTCAACGCCTCGCGAGCGTGGTAGCTCGACCTCGTGAGCGGAGAGGCCTGCACGTGCAGCAGGCCCAGTCGCCTCCCTCGCCGGGCGAGGTCGTCAAACTCCTCGGGAGCCCACCATCGCGCGACCGGCAGGTGGTCCTTGGTCGGACGGAGGTACTGGCCGATGGTGGCAATCGAGACGCCGACGGCGGCCATGTCGGCCAGCGCCTCTTCCACCTCGTCAGACGTCTCGCCGAGCCCGACCATCAAGCCGGACTTGGTCGTGAGACCGGCCTGGACGCTGCGCGCGAGCACGGTCAACGAGCGCAGGTAGCCAGCGCTCGGACGAACGGCCCGCTGCAGGCGCGCCACCGTCTCGAGGTTGTGGTTCATCACGTCGGGTTGCGCGTCGATGATCAACCGCAGTGCCCCCGCGTCACCGCGCAGGTCGCTGATCAGCACCTCGACGTCAGTCTCGGGAGAGCGCTCGCGAATCGCGCGCACGGTCGCGGCAATGGCCCCGGCCCCGCCGTCGGCCAGGTCGTCGCGCGCGACACAGGTCACGACGGCGTGGCGCAGCGCCAAGCGGACGACGGCCTCGGCGACCCGTTCGGGCTCGGTCGGGTCGAGGGGCATGGGCTTGCGCGTGTCGATCAGGCAGAAGCCACAGGCGCGCGTGCACCGATCGCCGTTCACCATGAAGGTGGCGGTGCCGGCCGACCAGCATTCAAAGATGTTGGGACAGCCCGCCTCCTCACAGACCGTGACGAGGCGCAGGTCCTCAGTCAGGGTCCGCAGTGACTGGAACTCATTGCCCATGTGGGCCTCGATGCGCAACCACTCGGGCTTGCGCGAGCGAATCGGGATGCCGGCATCGGGATCGACGCCGGCCTTGCGCAGCCGACGGAGCATCGGGCGCTCCGAACCCGTCGTGGCGGCGCTGCGGTCGACCCGCGCGACGCGCGACGCGCGCGCGAGCCGGGTCTCGAGCTCGAGGCCCAGTCGCTCCTCGACCTCGATCGAGGAGACTGCGAGCCCGAGGGTGCGTAACGACGCGACCGGCCGGTCCGCGATGCCGCACGGCACGATCACCTTGAATCCGTCCATGTCGATGTCGACGTTGAGCGCCACGCCGTGCAGCGTGCGACGAGCGCCCGCCTCGTTGCGCTCCGTTCGGACCCCGACGGCCGCGATCTTCGAGGGGACTCCCTCGAGGTCAGCCCAGACACCGGGATAGCCCTCGAGCCGACCGACCACCCCCAGCTCCCCCTCGGGGTCGAAGTGACGGACCGTGGCGATGACGGCGTCCTCGAGTCGAGTGACGTGGGCCTTGCCCGCCGACGGATCGTCCTCGACGGTCACGATCGCCCAGGCGACCACTTGGCCGGGCGCATGGTAGGTGACGTCGCCGCCGCGGTCCGCGTCGATCACGACGGCGTCGAGGGTGTCGGGCGCAACAAGGAAGTGCTCATCCATCGTGCGAATCCCGCGCGTGTAGGTCGCCGGGTGCTCGAACAGCATGACGTAGTCGTCCTGCGCCTGCATCAGGGCGCGTTGGAGGTCGTTGGCCTCGGCAAAGGAGACCCGTCCGAGGTGGCGTCGACGCAGCATCTAGCGCTCCCCCTCCACGTCGAGACCGGCCAGCAACTCGGCCACTCGCTCCAGGTACTGCGCCGCGGCCGCCGGCTCGCAGACCCGATGGTCGAAGGAGAGGCCGAGGATGATGCGCCGCCCGACGGCCACCGACGACGCACCGTCGTTGGTGACGACGACCGGTGTCACGCGCACCGCGCCGATTGCGAGCACGGCGACCTCGGGCTGGATAATGATCGGCTCGGTCCAGAGGCTGTGGACGCTCGGTGCGCCCATTACGGTGAACGTGCCACCCATGAGGTCGTCGGCCGTGAGATGCCTCGAGGCGACGCGCTCGTCCAGATCGGCCACCCGTCGCGCCAAGGCGCGCAGCGTGAGCCCGGCGGCGGCGTG
>JAYSQJ010000094.1:0-4225 GCA_043721635.1 Acidimicrobiales bacterium
CGGTGTACCCCATGATCCTCCGTTCGACTCGTCGACTCCCCACCCTACGCTGAGCGAATGCACGCAACACGCTCGATCTCAGTCAGCCGATTCATCGCCGCCCCGGCATCGAAGATCTTCGACCTCCTGGCTGATCCGCGCCAACACGCCCGTTTCGACGGTTCGGGCACGGTGACCAAGGTGAAGAAATCCCCCGAGCGCCTCTTCCTCGGTGCCAAGTTCTCCATGGACATGAAGATGGGTATCGGCTACGCCACGACCAACAAGGTCGTCGTCTTCGAAGAGGACAAGTCCATCGCCTGGCACCACGTCGCCCAGTTCGTGTGGCGCTACGACCTCGAAGAAGTCGAGGGTGGAACGATGGTGACCGAGTCGTTCAACTACGACAAGCCGTGGGCTTTCGCGATCATTCGAACGGGATTTCCCGAGAGGAATCGTCTCGCCATGGGCCAGACCCTCGAGCGGATCGAGCGGATCGTTACGGCGTGACCGTCGCCCTCGTGACGCTCAGGTGCGTGCCACTGTCGAGAAGTTCCACCCAGGTCTGACCCGGCGTCAGCTCGATCTGCTTGCCCGACGCCGTCTGAAAGGTGACCACGTCGCCCTTCGAAGAGCCGCGCGACCACGTGCCCACGGTCTCCTTGGCGCCAGTGAAGATCGCGACGGGACCGCTCCCTTGAAGGTTGGCGTAGGACGCCATCGTGCCGATGCCGTTGACGTAGTTAACGAACATCACGACCACGTTCTTGGGCGACTCGCGCAGGTGGGTCCCGGTGACGTCGGCGGCCCCGAAGAGGGTGCGGTCCCACGACAGTGTCGCGGTGTTCCAAGTCCACGTCACCGGGTAGATGCTCGGGAACGGCACGACGAGGCTCGCCACCTTGGCACCGACGGTGGCCTGGGTCGCGCTGCGGTAGGCGAAGAGAGCCTTCGGCGGCACGGGCGTGCCGCCGAAGGCGAAGAGGCCCGAAGCCACGGCGTAGAGGTTGTGCGGCGCGTAGCGGGTGGGGTCGCGGAACATCGCGCCGCCGGCGCTGGACTCGTCGATCAGCTTGACCGGCGCCGTCGAGATGCTGGCCACGGCGTACGCCGCACCGCCCGAGTAGGCGAAGATCCCGCCGAGCGGCCAGACGATCTGGGTGTCGGTGGGACGCACGGACCGCACCGGGCCGACCTTGGCCGGCGCGTGCGAATTGAAGATCGCCGCCAGACGCGTGATGCCGCCATTGACGATCTCCTCGTAGACGACGTCGGCCTGGTCGACGCCCCACTGGGGCAGGGCGTCAGGGGTGTTCTCGATCTTCACGATCAGGGCCGGGCGCCTGACCGAGAGGCCCGACACGTCGGTGAGCCCGGTCAAGGGGGCGCTCGGGTAGTGGGGGACGGGCTTGGTTGACGTGCTCGACGTGGTCGACTTCGACGTCCGAAGCTGGCTCCAGGTGAGCGCACCCGCGCCGACCAGGACGACCACGACGATGAGGGGGAGGTATCTGCGCATCCCCCAAACTTACTTTCTGCGCTCCTAGGCCGCTGCCGGGTCGCTGACCAGTCGCTTGAAGATCACGGTGTGGGCCAGGTTGGTCTCGAGGCTCAAGTGCTCGGAGCCCTCCACGATCGACCAGCCCCTCGCCCGGTAGAAGCCGAGCGCCGAATCACGGCCATTCGCCCAGACCTGCTCGGCGCCGAGCCGGCGAAGCTCGTCTTCGGCGAACGAGAGGACGCGGCCGCCGTAGCCGAGCCCCTGCACGTCGAAGTCGGTCGCCATGTAGCGCAGCTGGTAGGTCGCGAGCCACGGGTTCATCGGGGGCGTCGAAGGAAAGAACGAGGCGCTCACGACCAGCCGGGGGCCCTCGAAGCCGGCGAAGTGCACCGACGTCGGCTGTTCGTCGCGCGGATCGAGGACCGGGACCTCGGGATTGTCACCGCGCAGGACCCGCCGGCGCAGGTCGTGCAGCTTGCGCGCGGGGACCCGCTCCACCCGGAACGGGGTCTCAGTCAAGTTCCAGGACCATAGTGAGCAGCGTGATCGACGGGTCGCGGTCCATCGTGATGGTGTCACCCGTCGGCACGAAGCCCATCTTCTCGTAGAAGGCCCGGGCCCGCGCGACACTCGACGTGACGTGCAGGTACACCTGGCCGACGCCCTCGGCTTGCGCCCACTCGCCCACCGCCTCGACCAGGCGAGCGGCGGTCCCCGTCGCGCGCTCGGGGGGCGTCACGTACATCGCGTACAGCCAACGGGTGCCGGGGTGGTGGTCGTTAACGCCCCCCGACACCATCCCGACGACGCGGTCGTCGCGCTCGGCGAGGAAGTAGGTCCACCGGGTCGCCGCCGCCCGCCAGCGCTCGTCGGTCCAGGTGACCGACTCCGCGTGGGTCGATCCGTAGGCCTCGGGCGTGTCGTGGAGGGATTCGAGCCGAATCGAGCGGAGCCCCCGCCAGTCCTCACTCGACGCGCGGCGAACGTTGGCCGGACCCTCAGCCATCGCCGGACATGCGCTGGGCGACGTTGCGCTCGGCCAGGGTCCCGTCGCGGAAGTTCGCGCGCACGGTGTCGTGGTCGACCGGCGGTCGGTTCTGGGAGAGCTTGGACTTGCCCTGGATGGAGTCCACCTCGATCTCGATCCCCACGATCGCCTTCAGCTGACGATCGACGTACTCGCGCGACGCGTCGTCCACGCGCCAACGCGGGGAGCGGGGCGCCTCGAAGTTCTCGGTGAGCGCCCGCACCTGGTCGTCGAGCCAGGTCGCGTCGTCGCGCACGTGGAGATGACCGCGCACCTCGGCGGCCACGTAGTTCCAGGTCGGCACGACTCCGGGGCTCTCAAGACGGCTCGGGTAGTTCGACGGCGACACGTACGCGCTGGCCGCGAGGAAGAGTCCGAGCACCTCTGTCGCGTCCTCGACGCTGCGCCACCACGGGTTCGCCCGGGCGACGTGGAAGCGAATCGTGGCGCGGTCCTCGCTCACGATCACCGGGACGAAGACGCTCGCGAGGCCTTCGACCGTGGCGATGACGAGCATCCCGGCGCCGGCGTCCGCCACGACCCGCCAGGCGTGGTCGTCGTCGAGGGTGAACTTCGCGGGGACGTACACGTCACCATTGTTCCACGAACGAGCGCCGGGGCCGCCGAGGCCTCGTCGAGCAGGGTGTCGAGCACCGGGTACGTCGCGCGCACTTCGACGGCAGTCGAGTCGCCGTAGTCGAAGAACGAGACCTCGTAGCGCCACTGGATCGGCACGTGTTCGAGGTGCGTACCCCTGGGCCGGAAATGATCGATCCACTGCTCGGGGTGCTCGGTGAGGTTGACCACCATGGAGTAGCCCTCGGACACGACGACGTCGTGCAGCGTGCCAGCCACCGGGTAGCGCGTGCCGTCACCGGCCTGCATCACGATCCGGTACGGGCCGTCTTCGCGCAGGCCGAAGTGGCATTCGGGCACCGTTACGTTGAAGGGACCCCACCACGCCGGAAGGATCGTCGCGTCGGTCCGGGGGGAAGATCATTTCGATCGGTGTCTCGAACGAGCGACACAGGACGGTCTGGGCCCTGTCCCCAATCACGAAGGACTCCATCAACCGTGGTGCCACCGTCCGCCTTGTCCAGTGCAGCCACGCGAGTGACTCAGACCATCGGCGGTTCCTCCTGGTCGCGCGAACCGTCGCGTCGCGGCAGTCGCGCAGTGTAGATGGAGTAGCCGTCGATCTGGCGTACGAGGAACGTGGCGATGGCGGTCGCGACCATCATCGGGACCATCAGGGCGAAGCCGCTGTGGGTCAGTTCAGCGACCAGCACGAGGCCCGCCAGCGGGGCCTGCATGGAAGCACCGATCATTGCCGCCGCTCCGACCAGGGCGAATGCGCCGATCGGCGTGCCCGGCCAAAGCTTGATCCACGCCGCCCCGAGGAAGGCGCCGAACAGGGCACCGGTCGCGAGGAACGGTGTGAAGACGCCGCCGGCCGCACCGCTGCCGAGGGTCAGTGCCGTGACGAAGGGTTTCAGGGCGAACAGGGCGAAGAGCAGTCCAATGCCCCCCAGCCCGAGGAACGCCTGGTGGGCCATGTCCTTGCCGTTGCCAAAGAGCTGGGGGTAGGCGACGCCGATCAGTCCAACGACGAGGAAGGCGAGCGGCATCACCCACAGGATGTGCACCCCCCTCGCCCGGAAGTTCGACACCCAGCCGATCAGCCGGACGTAGAAGACGGCCAGCAGTCCCACGATGAC
>JAYSQJ010000095.1:0-3512 GCA_043721635.1 Acidimicrobiales bacterium
CGAGTACTACCAGCACTTCTCGGCCAATGGTTACGAACGACGGGGCGGCTAGGCGCCGATCGCTCGAGAGCCGTCCAACTCCGTCGTTACAATCGCTCCCATGGTCCCGGTGAAGCGAAGTCGTTGAAAAAAGAGGCCCACCATCCTTGAACGCGAGGCCGTCCGAGTCGATTCGCTCAACGTCGTGCGCTCGGGGACCGCGGTGCTTCGTGACGTCTCCTTCGTGGTTCCGGTCGGGCAGCTGTTGGGACTGCTCGGCCCGAGCGGGAGCGGCAAGACAACCCTCATGCGCGCGCTGCTCGGACTGCAGATCGTGGCGAGCGGCGAGACCGAGGTGCTGGGGGACCGGGCCGGCGCGGTGGCGTTGCGCAACCGGGTCGGCTACGTCTCGCAGTCACCGGCGGTGTACGGGGACCTCACCGTCGCCGAGAACCTCCGCTACTTCGCGTCGATACTGGACGTCGCCCGTCACGACGTCGATCGGGTGCTGGCCGACGTCGACTTGGAGCGGTACGCGCAGTCGCTCGTGGGTCGGCTCTCCGGCGGCGAGAGGGCGCGGGTCTCGCTCGCCATCGCCATGCTCGGCACGCCCGAGCTGCTGATCCTGGACGAACCGACCGTCGGTCTCGATCCGGTACTTCGAAGGGACCTGTGGACGCTATTCGCCCGTCAGGCGTCCGCAGGCGTCACACTGATCGTCTCGAGTCACGTTATGGACGAGGCCGCGAGGTGTGGGCGGCTGCTGCTGCTGCGCGAGGGGCGGATTCTGGCGGACCTGACGCCGGCCGAACTCCTGGAGCGCACGGGAACCACCAGTTACGACGTGGCCTTCGTCGCACTGATCGAGGACTCGACGTGAGCCGGCGCCGGACCTTCGCCACCGCGGCTCGGGTCGCTCGTCAACTGCGTCACGACCCTCGCACCCTGGCCTTGCTCCTCCTCGTGCCGTCGGGACTGCTCGGCCTGCTGGCCTGGATCCTTCGTGGCAGGCCGGGAGTGTTTGACCACTTCGCACCGTCACTGCTCGGGATCTTTCCCCTGATCGTGATGTTCCTCGTGACGTCCGTGGCGACCCTGCGCGAACGGACCAACGGGACGCTGGAACGACTGCTGACGATGTCCCTGGCCAAGGTGGAGTTCGTCCTCGGCTACGCCCTCGCCTTCGGCGCAACGGCCATCGCCCAGGGTGCGCTGGTCTCGGGACTGTCCTTCGGGGTCTACGGCCTGCACGTCGCCGGTTCGCCCGGGCTGATCGTCGTGGTGGCGGTCTTGGACGCCCTGCTCGGCACGGCCCTGGGCCTCTCGCTCAGCGCACTCGCCACGACGGAGTTCCAGGCCGTGCAGTTCATGCCGGCCTTCATCTTCCCCCAGATCCTGCTCTGCGGGATCGTCGTGTCGCGCGACCAGCTGCCAACAGCGCTGCACTGGATGTCCGACGTCCTGCCGATGTCCTACGCGGTGGACGCCACGACCCGGGTCGCGACCTCCGCGGTGATCACGACCGCGCTGGTCGTCGACATCGCGGTCGTGATTGGATTCGTCGCCGTGGCGCTGGGGATCGGAGCCACGACACTCCGTCGTCGCACTCCTTGATCGCCGTCGCGAGACGCGCGACGATGTCAGCCGACGGGGACCACGTCGGGCGTGGCGATCGCACTAAATCGGAAGGCCAACTTGTCGGCCGGCATCGGCCGGCTGATGAAGTAGCCCTGGGCCAGGTCGCAGCCCAGTTCGCTCAGGAGTTCGAGGGTCGCGACGTCCTCAATGCCCTCGGCGACGACCCGTAAATTCATGTCGTGTCCCAATTGGATGGTGGCGCGCACGAGCTCGAGGTCGCGCTCTTTGCCCTCGGAGCCAAGGTCCGCGATGAACGTGCGGTCGAGCTTGAGCTCGCCGACCGCGAGGCTGCTGAGGTAGGCGAGCGAGGTGAAGCCGGCGCCGAAGTCGTCGATCGATACGACGATCCCGAGGTCCTTCAGGCCCTCGATGACCTGCTTCGATCGATTGAAGTCGGTGATGATGCTCGTCTCGGTGATCTCGATCACGAGGGCCTCGGGGGGCAGTCCCCGTTGGGCCAGCAGCTCCATCGCCAGTTCGGTGAACCCCTCGTCCAAAAGGTTCGACGTCGAGATGTTGACCGAGACGGCTAAGTGCGTCCCGGTTGATCGCCAGGCGGCGCATTGGGTGAGCGCCTCGCCGAGCACCCACTTCGTCAGGGCCTGCATGAGCCCGGCGTCCTCGGCGAGGGGCAGGAACTTCAGCGGCGGAACGAGTCCGAGCCGCGGGTGGGGCCAACGCACGAGGGCTTCGACCGCCAGGATCTGGCCCGAGCGTAGGTCGAGTTGCGGCTGGTAGTGCAGCACGAAGCCGCCCTCTTCGACCGCCTCGCGCAGCTCCTCGACCAGGTTGATCCGCTGCTCGCCGCCGTCGAGCTCTTGGTTGTAGAAGGCGTAGGGGATCTGGCCGAGCTTGGCTCGGTACATTGCGGTGTCGGCACACCAGGTGAGCCCGGTGCTGTCGATGGAGTCCGACGGCGCCAGGGCGATGCCGATGCTGGCTCCGACGGTCGCTGACATCTTGTGCAGGAAGAAGGGCTGGGCGATCTCGGCGAGGATGCGTTCGGCGACGGCCACCGCGCCGTCGGCGTCGGCGCCGATCAGGACGACCGCGAGCTCGTCGCCGCCCAGGCGGAAGACCGACCCGTTGGTCCCGGTCACGGCCCGCTGCAACCTCGGCCCCAGTTGGCGAAGCAGCTCGTCACCGGCCGGGTGGCCGAACGAGTCGTTGATCTCCTTGAATCGGTTGAGGTCGATGAAGAGGAAGGCCAACTCGCGCGTCGTCGTCCACGGATCGGCGTAGTCGGCGAAGAACGTGTCGAGCACGTGGAAGAGGTGCCGGCGGTTCCCGAGGCTCGTCAGTTCGTCGGTCTGGGCTTGGCGGTGGCGCTCTTCGGTGAGCAGGCGAAGGTCCCGCGCGGAGAGCGTGAGGCGCAGGCCCACGGTCAAGAGGGTCGCAGTCGCCAGTCCAAGGGCGACGCGCGCCACGGAATGCAGGCTACCGAACACGAGGATGCCCAGCGCGCCGAAGGCGGCGAGGGTCGGTAGCGTGAAGCCCGCGACCCGCTGGCTGCGCAGCGGGTCGAGGGTGCGCGGCTTCAGCCACACCGACATGGATATGAGCAGGATCGACGCGGGCCAGGCAATGGCGTTCAGGTCCCAACCGACCCTTGAGGCGAATATCGAGGATTGGAAGAGATTGGCGGTGTCTCCGATCACGTTCAGCGTCATGCCGCCGGCCAGCAGGAACCAGGGCATGGTCCAGCGACCGGAAAGCAGGACAGTCCCGCCAATGACGAGGAAGAGCAACAGCAGGTCGCCAATCGGATAGGCCAAATTCGTCACGGCCGCGGCGACGCTGCCACCCGTCGCGTGAAGGATGTCGTGGAAGGCGAACGTCGCGCACACGGCCGCCGCCCCGAGGCCGGCCACGACACCGTCGAGCCAGTTCGGTCG
>JAYSQJ010000096.1:0-2902 GCA_043721635.1 Acidimicrobiales bacterium
TACTCGGTCGCGCTGCAGCACGGGATGGTCATCATCGGGCTCCACTACGTGGCGACGTGCGGGTCGCTCCGCGCCTCGGGGATCCGCCGCGTCGTGTGGTTCGGCGTCGCGAACCACGTCGCGGTCGTCGTCGCCGCTCGCCTGACCGTCGACGGCCTCACGTCGCTCTGGTGCTTCTACGCCTCGCTGGCGAGCGGGGCGATCGCCCCGCACCGGAGACTATCCACGAGCGACCGTCGGGACCGACGCGTCGTCGCACCGCAATGGAACCCGCGATCGGCCGCATTTCCAACGTTGCTCGCTTCGGTCGAGATTTTGGTGTCAACTATGTGATGCGAGATTCACTGCGGGCGGGCCACCACGTCGGCGCCTCAGATGGGCGGCCCGTGCGCGAAGGGCGGAGACGGCGGTGAACGCCCTGGCCTTCGTCGCGGGCCTCGCCGTGGTCCTGGTGACGGTCGTCAGCGTCCTGTTCATCCTGGTGCTGCCCCGCCGCCCGACGGGCCTCGAGCGACTGTCGCTGGTGGTCAACCGGGTCGTGCGACTGTTCTTCGTGGCCCTCTCGCGCCTGGCGAAGACCTACGAGGGCAAGGACGCGATCCTCGCGCCCACGGCGCCGGTCGCGCTGTTGGCGCAACTGCTCTTCTGGGCGGCCAGTCTGGTCGTCGGCTTCGCGCTGATGCTCGTGCCAACGACCCACTCGTTCGGTCAGGGACTGACCCAGGCCCTCACCGCCTTGTTCACGGTGGGGACGATCCACGTCGGCGGGCGGGCCAACGTCGGCGTCGACATTGCCGCCGGGGCGACGTGGGTCGTGATCGTGGCCCTCCAGATTGCCTACCTTCCCTCCCTCTACAACTCCTTCAGTCGCCGTGAGGGGCTCGTGACGATGTTGGAGAGCCGTGCCGGCTCGCCGGCCTGGGGACCCGAACTCTTGGCCCGCCACCAGCTCGTGGGCATCACCGACACGCTGCCCGACCTCTACGCGAGCTGGGAGGAGTGGGCCTCGGAGGTCACCGAGAGCCACACCACGTATCCGGTCCTGCTCCTCTTCCGATCGCCCGAGCCGTGGCTCTCGTGGACGATCGGGCTGCTCGCGGTGCTCGACGCCGGGGCGATGCAGATTGCCCTCTCGCCGGCGACGGCACCCTCTCAGGCTCGGCTGTGCCTGCGGATGGGGTTCACGCTCTTCAACCGGATTGGCGCCTCCCTGGGCTGGGCGATCGACCTGGACCCCAACCCCGAAGGGCCAATTGTGCTCACCTACGAGGAGTTCGAGAGCGCCGTCGAGAGACTGCGCACGAGCGGGTTCGCGATGGAGCGCAGTGCCCAGGAGGCCTGGCCGGACTTTCGGGGCTGGCGCGTGAACTACGAGGGCGTGGCGTACCGTTTGGCCGACCACCTGACGGCGCCGCTGGCCCCCTGGTCGGGGACCCGTCGTCACCTTCGCGCCGGCACCGTCGAGCCGATCCGCCCGCCGCACCGCTCGCCGAGCGGCGCGACAAGGCACCCGAGCTTGCGCCCCGAGGTGGTGAACCGGCCCCGCGAGCGTAAGGGGCGGCGCCGGGGACTCAACAAGGGCGACGGCACCTAGGACGAACCTGGTGCCGTCGCGCTCTAGTAGAGGATTGGACTGGTGACGACGGCTACTTGCACGAAGGCCGGGTCGACCGCGATCGTCGACCAGGTGCCGTGATAGGAGGTGCCGTCGTTCTGGGTCACGTTACCCGTGTAGGTGTAGATCGGCAGCAGCCACACCGACCCGTCGGTGAGCGTGTACGACTGGAGCGTCACGTCGACCGAGTCCAAGGTCACGTCGACGATCGGCGGGCCCGTGGTGGTCGTCGTGTCGGTCGGTCCCGGCGACGGCACCGTGCCCGTCGACGTCCCCGAGGAGAGGCTGGACGGGTTGGTGGTGTCCTGAGTGACGGGGCCCGATCCCGTGGGAGCGACCGTGCCGCCGGTGCCCGAGGGCGCACTCGAGGTGAAGTAACTGCGCTGTTGCGCGTTCAGGACCGCGACGCCGGCGACCGGGCTCTGTAGCGGGTAGTTGACCGGGGCGTCGACGCTGAAGGCCGGACCGGAGGCGCTGACCAACTGGTTGGAGGCGTCGAAGGTGAACTGCACACTCTGGTCCGTCCGGGTGCCGTCGACGAGGACGCCGTAGTCGAGCGTCGCCCAGCTCGTGGTCGTGGTCACCTGGTCCGGGCCGGTCGTCGTGCCGACGGACGAGGAGAACTGCGGCGAACCGACCTGGTAGCCGTAGCCGAGCCGCGACAGGTAGCCCTTCACGTCGGACTCGACGACGGCCCGACTCGGCATCGCCCGCGCCGGGACGGCCTCGATGCCGGGGGCGGCTCCCGCGGACGGGGCCGGCGCGAACGCCGCCGTCGAGGTGCTCTCGTAGTACCAAATGGGCACGCCGCCGTAGCGGTCGTAGGAGACTGACGGACCGGCGGGGTCGGTGACCGTCCAGTACGTTGCGTCGCCGTTCGTGTCGACGGGTGGGCCCGAGACCGAGAAGATCGAGGCGATCCGTGACGTCTCGGCCGAACCGCTGGTCGGCAGCGCCACATGGTATGCGTTGCCCGTCGAGGCGTTGGCGCTAAGGCCAGTCCCGGCGCTGAACTGGTACTGCTCGTAGACGCGCATGATGCTGCTGTAAGCGCCGACACCCTTCGGGATCACGGCATCGTGCGTCGACGCCTTGGCGTGCGCGCTGGCGAGCGCGAGGATGGGCAGTCCCGGGACGGCGGCGTCGAGGGCGGCGATTCCCCCCACGGTCAAGACCGTCGCCATCGTCACCGCTCCGGCCATCTTCAGCTGGAAGTCGCGCAGCACGTTGCGTCGGCGTACGGGGTACTGGGCCACGATCCTCGAGACCATGGCCTCGGGGTCGTGA
>JAYSQJ010000097.1:0-2425 GCA_043721635.1 Acidimicrobiales bacterium
ACCCACCCTCGAACTCCTCGAGCGGGGAACGGGTCGCCACGGCGCGCAGCATCGACTTCGGGGTGAAGACGATCAGTGGCGTCGGGCGTTCGCGCTTCACCTGGCTGCGCAAGAGGTGGAAGTACTGGGCTGACGTCGATGGTTGGGCGACGCGGATGTTATTGCGTGCGCCCAACGAGAGGAACCGCTCGATGCGGCCGCTCGAGTGCTCGGGGCCCTGGCCCTCGTAGCCGTGGGGCAGCAGCAATACCAGGCTGGCCAGCTGGCCCCACTTGTCCTCGGCGGCGACGAGGAAGTTGTCGATGATGATCTCGGCGCCGTTCATGAAATCGCCGAACTGCGCCTCCCATACCACCAGCGAACGCAGGGCCTCGACCGAGTAGCCGTACTCGAAGCCCAACGCCGCGTACTCGCTCAAGAAGGAGTCGCGCACGGTGAAGAAGCCCGGCGCACCCATGCTGGCGAGGGGCACGAACTGGGTGCCGTCCTCGTAGTCGATCAACGCGGCGTGGCGGTGCGAGAACGTGCCGCGACGCGAGTCCTGACCGATCAGTCGAACGTTGACGCCCTCACGCACGAGTGAGCCGATGGCCCACGCCTCGCCGAGCGCCCAGTCGACCACGCCCGAATCGAGCAGCGCGACGCGCTGGGCGAACTGGCGCTCCAACTTGGGGTGGACCGTGAACCCCGCGGGGGCGCTCACGGTCGCGGTGGCGATCTCGAGCAGCGTCGAGCGCTCAACGCCGGTCGGCGGGGCCGGCCCGTCGAGGGGCACCCCGGCGACGGGCACGCCGCTCAGTTCGGGCACGGGCACCGTGCGGACCTCGTCGAGCACGCTCTGCAACCGGGCGTTGAAGTCGTCCAACGCCTCCTCGGCCTGGTCGATCGAGAGGTCGCCCCGTCGCACGAGGCTCTCGGTGTAGATCTTTCGCACCGAGCGCATCTGGTCGATGATCTTGTACATCTGGGGTTGGGTGTAACTGGGGTCGTCGCCCTCGTTGTGCCCGAAGCGCCGGTAGCAGACGATGTCGACGACCACGTCGCGGTGGAAGGTCTCTCGGTAGTCGTAGGCGAGGCGCGAGGCGCGCGCGCAGGCCTCGGGGTCGTCGCCGTTCACGTGGAAGATCGGCGCCTGGATCATCTTGGCGACGTCCGTGGGATAGAAGCTCGAGCGGGCCGAGTCCGGCGCGGTGGTGAAGCCGACCTGATTGTTGATCACCAGGTGGATCGCGCCGCCGACGTGATACCCCGACAGCTGGGACATGTTGAGCGTCTCGGCGACGACACCCTGTCCAGCGAAGGCGGCGTCGCCGTGGATCAGGATCGCCACGTACGGGTAGTGGCCTTCGGCCTGGTGCACGGTCGTCACGGCGCTCGGGCGCAGCACCAGGTCCTGCTTGGCCCGCACGATGCCCTCGACGACGGGGCTCACGGCCTCGAGGTGCGATGGGTTCGACGCCATCGAGACCTCGATCGTCGCACCGCGCGGATTCTTGAAGACGCCACGAGCGCCCTTGTGGTACTTGACGTCACCGCTGCCCTGGACGCTCTCGGGGTCGAGGTTGCCTTCGAACTCGGAGAAGATCTCGCTGTAGGACTTGCCCACGACGTTCGCCAGCACGTTCAGCCGGCCCCGGTGGGCCATGCCGATGACGGCCTCACGGGTCCCCTGGTCGGCCGCGACGTCGAGGATCGTCCGTAGCGCCACGATCGTCGACTCGGCGCCCTCGAGACCGAAGCGCTTCTGGCCGACGTAGCGCGAATGCAGGAAGCGCTCGAACACCTCGGCCTCGTTGAGGGCCTCGAGGACCCGGTGCTGACCCTCGACACCGACGACGGGACTGACGCCCTCCACCCTCTCCTGGATCCAACGCTTCTGGGCCGGGTCCATGATGTGGCCGTACTCGATGCCGATCGTTCGGCAGTAGGCCTCGCGCAGGATCGACAGGATCTCCTCGAGGGTCGCCTCGCTTCGTCCCGCCAGACCGTCCACGACGAAGGATCGCGGCAGGTCCCAGATGGACAGCCCGTAGTTCGCGAGGTCCAACTCGGCGTGCAGCGCCGGCGGCTCGCTATGCAACGGGTCGAGGTGCGCGTTCAGGTGACCGCGCACGCGGTACATGTTGATCAGCTCTTGGACGCGAATCTGCTTCAAGGTCCGCTCGGCGTCGCCCTCGCCCATCGAGGGGTTGCGGTCCTTGGCCCAGCGAGCCGGCTCGTAGGGGATCCCGAGCGACGCGAAGGCCCCGTCGTAGAACTCGTGCTCCCCGGTCAAACACTCGGCGACGAACTTCAAGAACAGGCCGGACTCGGCGCCCTGGATGATGCGGTGGTCGTAGGTCGAGGTGAGCGTCATGATCTTGCCCACGCCCAAATCGGCCAGCGCGCGCGGGTCGGCCGCTTCGAAGCCCGCCGGCCAGTTGAG
>JAYSQJ010000098.1:0-23153 GCA_043721635.1 Acidimicrobiales bacterium
CTCCTGAGCATCGTTTGAAATGGCCTGAGTCGAAGGGCGCGCCAGGTCCCAGTGCTATCGATTCACTGGGATGCTGTGCCGGTATCGTGCCACTCGAGACCTCGCCGTAGGCGTCAGTCAGCCGATTGAGCAGTTGAGCGCCGACCCCGGGACTGAGCGTCCCCACGTCGTGGCGTTGGCGAGTGCGTCGAACACCGTCGGCAATCGAGGAGCCTTGAGGCCGCGAAAGCGCGTGACCAAGTTCGCGAGACGCGTGTCAACTTAGGCCCGAGCCGAGAAGTCCGTGAGTTCGAGTCGAGTCGAAGGCTCCGTTCCAGCACTCGCCGGGAAGAGCGGCCCCGCTCGACGGTCAAGTCCACGTCATGGCCGAAAACGCCAAGAATGGGCCGCGGCGCTATAGGCGTGCCGATCCGGCTGCCTTCGCGCGTGAGAGGCCGCCGGTCGATGACCACGGTCCGGTGGTCGCGGTCGTCCCTGCTGCCGTCGACGTCGTAGCGCCCACGCGGTCAGGACGAGGCAAAACGGCGCGACGGAACGCAACTCTAGTATCAGGTGGTCTTCGTACTTCTCAGACAAACCTGCGCGCGACGGGCGGGCTTCAACCACAGCTGACGGGCGTCGCATTGACGTGGGGAGGAACCAAGCCGCTCGAGAAGCTCAATTTCGTCATCGCGAATCGATTGGTGTCGTGGCTCAACCGGCCACGAGTTGGCGCAGGACGTACTGCATTATCCCACCGTGGCGAAAGTACTCCGACTCCGACAGCGTGTCGATGCGCACGGTCATGACGAACTCACGGTCGACGCCGTCACGCTCAGCTCGCACGGTGACCTCGCGGGGCACGGCATCGAGGCCGGTGAGACCCGTGATGGAGTAGGTCTCCTCGCCGCGAAGGCCCAGGCTCTGCACCGATTGACCCGCAAGGAACTGCAGCGGCAACACTCCCATCCCGACGAGGTTGGACCGGTGGATTCGCTCGAAAGACTCGGCGAGCACTGCCTTGATGCCGAGCAGGAGGGTTCCCTTCGCGGCCCAGTCGCGCGACGAACCCGACCCGTATTCGGTGCCCGCCATCACGATCAGCGGGACGCCTTCGGCGGCGTACATTGTCGCGGCGTCGAAGATGCTCATCTGCTCGTCGCTTGGCAGGTGCCGGGTGAAGCCGCCCTCGATGCCCGGCACGAGTTCGTTGCGCAGGCGGACGTTGGCGAAGGTGCCGCGAATCATCACTTCGTGGTTACCGCGCCTCGACCCGTAGGAGTTGAAGTCACTCGGGGCCACCCCCGAGTCGATGAGGTAGCGCCCGGCGGGGGAGTCCTGCTTGATCGCGCCGGCCGGAGAGATGTGGTCGGTGGTCACCGAGTCGCCGAGCACGGCCAGCGCCCGCGCGCCAATGATGTCGTGCAGCGGTTCGGGACTTCGTTGCATGCCGTCGAAGTATGGTGGTCGCCGGACGTACGTGGATACCTCGTCCCAGTGGAACATGTCGCCTTGGGGCACCTCGAGGCTGCGCCAATGGTCGTCGCCGGTCAACACGTCGACGTAGCCGGCGGCGAACATCTCGGACCGCACATTCTCGTCGACGACGTCGGCGATCTCTTGCGTGGATGGCCAGATGTCGCGAAGGTAGACGGGTCGGCCATCGATGCCGTGGCCGAGTGGCTCGCCCAGGAGGTCGACGTCCATGGTGCCAACCAGTGAGTACGCGACGACCAGCGGGGGCGAAGCGAGGAAGTTCATCTTGCACTCGGCGTGGATGCGGCCCTCGAAGTTGCGGTTTCCAGACAATACCGAGCACACGGTGAGGTCGTGCTCGCTCACGGCGGAACTGACTTGGGGGATGAGCGCTCCGGAGTTGCCAATGCAGGTCGTGCAGCCGTAACCCACCAAGTTGAAGCCGAGTTCGTTCAGGAACGGCGTGAGCCCCGATCGGTCCAGGTAGTCCGTGACGACCCGAGAGCCGGGGGCGAGGGAGGTCTTCACCCACGGCTTGCGGGCGAGTCCGCGCTGCACTGCCTTCTTCGCGAGTAGTCCCGCCGCGACCATCACCCACGGGTTGGAGGTATTGGTGCACGAGGTGATTGCCGCGATGACCACGTGACCGTGGTCGACCAACGCGGTCGCCCCGTCGTCGAGGGTGATCGCCACGGGATCGGACGGCCAATGGTCCACCTGGTCGTGATCAACGGGTTCTGACGGCGCGTCGTCAGGGTGATCACGGCCGACCGACA
The DNA here is from genome assembly GCA_043721635.1 of Acidimicrobiales bacterium. Taxonomy (GTDB): domain Bacteria; phylum Actinomycetota; class Acidimicrobiia; order Acidimicrobiales; family RAAP-2; genus RAAP-2. The sequence goes on from JAYSQJ010000098.1 coordinate 2,232, forward strand.
CCGAGTCGCTCGCGGGGAACGACTCCTTGGACGCCTCGTCGAGTCCCGTGACCTGGACCGGGGCCGTCTCGTTGCGGCTCAGGAGAGACCCGATCACCCCGCGTGCCGCCGCGAGCGAGATGCGATCCTGGGGCCGGGTGGGACCCGCGATGGACGGTTCCACACTGGCGAGGTCGAACTCAATGGTGCGGGTGAAGAGCGGCTCGTGGTCGGGCTCGTGCCACAGCCCCTGCTCCTTCGCGTAGGCCTCAACAAGTCGGACCCGAGATTCTGGTCGTCCGGTGAGTCGAAGGTACTTGAGGGTCTCGCCATCGACGGGAAAAATCGCACAGGTGGATCCGTACTCGGGACTCATGTTGCCAAGGGTGGCTCGATTGGCCAGTGGAACGTTGGCCACGCCGGGACCATAGAACTCGACGAACTTGCCGACGACTCCGGTCCTTCGCATCAACTCGGCGATGGTGAGCACGAGATCCGTCGCCGTGGTGCCCTCGCGCAACTCGCCGATCAGTTTGATGCCGAGGACCTGCGGGATGAGCATGCTCATGGGTAGGCCGAGCATGGCCGCTTCGGCCTCGATGCCGCCGACACCCCAGCCGAGCACGCCCAGCCCATTGACCATGGTCGTGTGTGAGTCGGTGCCCACGAGAGTGTCGGGGTACGCCAGTATGCCCTCGGGGCCCGGTCGGGTGAACACCACTCGCGCCAGGTACTCGAGGTTGACCTGGTGACATATTCCGGTATCTGGTGGGACCACCGCGAAGTCGTCGTATGCCTGTTGTGCCCATCGCAGCAACTCGTAGCGCTCTTGGTTACGGTCGAACTCGAGACCCGCGTTGATTCGAAAGGCGTCCGGGCGGGCGAATACGTCGGCAATGACCGAATGATCGATGACGAGTTCGACGGGCACCTGCGGGTTGATCTTCTGGGGATTGCCGCTGAGCTCGTTCATTGCGTCTCGCATCGCTGCGAGATCCACCACGCACGGCACCCCGGTGAAGTCCTGGAGCAGCACTCGAGCGGGAGTGAACTGGATCTCGGTGGAGGGTTCGGCGAGCGGGTCCCAGGTTGCGACTGCGTTGATCTGTTCTGCGGTGCCGTGGGCTCCGTCCTCGCACCTCAGTAGGTTCTCCAAGAGCACCTTCAGGCTGAAGGGAAGCCGCTCCGATCCCGCTACGCGGTCCAGTCGGAAGATTTCGAAATCGTCGTCGCCCACCTTGAGACGACCGCGCGCATCGAGACTATTCGTCATCATGACCTCCTACTGTCGAAAGTTCGACGATGTCTCGTCGGGCCTTCATCTTGTCTGAGCCATCGTTGCTCTCGTTATTGGCTCACAGCGCACGACTCGCTGATTCCCTAATTGAGTTGCAGCGAGACAACTGCGAACCCGTGGGCGGTTATGGGCGGTCCGATCGCGGGTGAATCGTACACCCTCAAACGCCATATTCCGACCGCCTTGGGCGCGCAGATGGCCTAGACGGATGGTACTCGTCTTCGAGTCGCGCGCCCGAGGACTTCCGTCACGCAGAGTGCCGTCGCCTGTGGTTCGGTCTCTCTTTTGCGCGACGCGAGAGCAGGAATTCGAGGCTTCGCCTCTCGTTGCGGCGACCGGCCGTGGCGACGTGGCCGATTCCATTCCGCACTGGACGTGAATGAGAAGATTGTCGGCGAGGCTCGGTTCGAGCGCGTCGAGCTCAACTAGGGCGGCCGTGTCCGCAAGGGCGGTGGCGTCGATCAGCTAGTCGGCGACTCCGCGACCGCGTCGGGTGAGTTGAACGAGCACGGTTCGACCGTCGGGTGGATGGGACCTCCTCGCCACCAGGCGCCGTTCCTCGAGCCGGGTCACGACGAACGTGATGCCGCCAGAAGTGACCAGGATGTTGCGGTTGAGTTTGGAGATGGTGAGATCGTCCGGCGTGAAGCGTGCGAGAGCAGTAAGTACGCCCAGGCCCGACTGCGGTACCCCGAAGCGATCGAAGACCGTGCCGTCATAGCGCCGCACGAGATCGCTGACGGGCAGAAGTCGGGCGGCGACCACTTTGTTCTCATTATTCAAGTTGGGACGGATGGCCTTGAGGTCCTCCACAGACCGTCGCAGTAGTGAGAGGTCAACGGCCCCACGCCAGCGAGATAACTCCCGAAGTGCGGACGGCCACGTCTCAACTTTATTCAGGTCGCCCTTTTCACTAGTTTTAACTTGTGAAATACTAGAGCCGTGGAACTTTCACGTAACATCAACCATGAGTGGGCCGCCGTTGCGTCCGTCCCAGGGGCCGACACTAAGAGTGTGCCTAGACCCAAGGCCGCCCAATGGCAGCAGGCTGAGGTGTTAGAGATCATCGACGAGACGCTGGACGCGGTAACCCTGCGGCTGCGACTCGCGGAGTCCAGAAACTTTCTTCCGGGCCAGTACTACAACGTCCGCTTGTTGGTCGAGGGACGTACCGGACCGATTCAGCGCGCCTACTCGATTGCGTCCTCGCCGGTACCGGACCCGTCGATCATCGACATCGGAGTGTGCGAAGTACCCGGAGGACTCGTCTCGCCGCGCCTGGTGCGAGACTTTTCCCCGGGCGATCATATCGAAGTCCGTGGTCCCGTGGGACGCTTCACGTGGACAGCGGATCAGGGCGGACCGGTACTTTTGGTCGGAGCCGGAAGTGGCGTCGTGCCACTGATGAGCATCATCCGCTACGGGGTTGCCGCGAACCTCGATACTCCCATGCGTCTCGTCTGCTCCTTCGCCAGCTTCGGCTACGCGTTCTACCACGCTGAGCTCACCGACTTGGCCGATCGGCATTCGTGGCTCGAGGTTGTCTCCAGCTTCACCCGCGATGAGATTGATACTCGCGCGACCCATCACCGTCGCATCGACTCGGCCATGATGGCCGAGGCCGTAGCGGGACAGCCCCCGCGATGCTCCTACATCTGCGGCCCTCCGGCCATGGTCGAGGACGTGCAGAAATGGCTGGGTGCCCTCGGCGTCGATCCCGCTCGAATTCGCACGGAGAAGTACGACTGAGGATGGCCGCGACCGCGCTCGGTCGCGTCGACCGTTGGCAGCCGGTCCCCGGTTCACGCCGCCCCTCGTTGCACGGGGCGGCCCGCGTTGGCCAGGGTCAGCTTCGGCTCCTAGGTCAAGGTCACCCGGCGACGCAGCTGCAATGGGGGCGTTTGCGACTTGCTCGACGTCGGGCGGATCTCGAACGAACAGACGAATCCGCCCGCTACCTTGTGCGCGACCCGCGTGATATCGGCTTCGGGGACAACCTGCTCTAAGAATTCGAGTTCGGTCGTGCAGGCCAAGCCAAAGCGGGTGGCGACTGCCCAGATCGCACAGCGGTGGAGCGAGAGCCGGTAGCCGTCGGGGAGTGGGTCGACGTCGGCCATGTAACCCTCCGCGTCGAGGATCTCGGCCAGTCCGGCCACCTTCGCAGCGAGAGATTTGTCGGCGAGCTGACCTTGGCACTGTGCGACTCGCTCGCGTTGGCGACGTTCGAAGACGCGAGCCACGAGTTCGGGATCTTCGTCTTCGACGAAGCCCAGTAGCTCCACCGTCAGGTCAACGGTGGAGGGACCGCCAAACAGGGTCTCACCCAGCTCAGTGGTGTGATAGAGGTCGGTTGGTCGGCCCGACCGACCGCGCTCTTGGCGCGAGGCGACGAGCCCGCCGGACTTCAGAGTGGCCAAGTGTTGACGAACTGCACTCGGGGTGATCCCCAAGGACTTCGCCACCTCGTCGGCGGACGCCTCGCCACGGCGCTTCACGGCGTCGAGTACGTGACCGCGTGCTGATGACAGGGTCACCAGGGACGATTGATCGCCTTCCATAGTGGTGAGTCTATCTGCTGGACCGCCTTAATGCTAACTTTACAAGATTAAACTGTCTTATGTATGATAGACATGTCATTGGCGACGTACCGCCGAGCAACCGACACGCTCGCTCTGTCGGTGCCAAGGAGGCAACCATGAGCATCTTCGAGACCACTGCACCCATCGGGGCGCAGACTACCCGGGTGCGCGGGAGTGGCGACTTCACTCCCGGTTCGGAGATGGCGCCGTGAGCCCAGTTTCCAACGACGTCCGGGATCTCGCCAACCAGCAGTACCAGTACGGCTTCTCCACCGACCTCGACACCGACACCGTCCCCAAGGGGTTGAGCGAGGACGTCATTCGGCTGATCTCGGCCAAGAAGCAAGAGCCGCGCTGGTTGCTCGAGTGGCGACTTCAAGCGTACCGGTACTGGATCACGTTGGAAGAACCCCATTGGCAGAATGTCCACTACGGGCCAATCGACTACCAGGACATCATCTACTACGCCGCCCCGAAGGCCAAGCCGACGGTGGCGAGCCTCGACGAGGTCGACCCCGAGGTGCGCGCCATGTTCGACAAACTGGGCATCTCCCTCGCCGAGCAGGAGCGCTTGAGCGGGGTGGCGGTGGATGCCATTGTCGATTCTGTCTCGGTGGCCACGACGTTCAAGGAGAAACTCCTCGACGTCGGCGTCATCTTCTGCTCGTTCTCCGAAGCGGTGCAGAACCACTCGGAGCTGGTTCGCACCTACCTCGGGACCGTGGTCCCCTATCGCGACAACTACTTCGCCGCGCTCAACTCGGCGGTCTTCACCGACGGTTCGTTCTGCTTCATCCCCAAGGGCGTGCACTGTCCCATGGAGCTCTCCACGTACTTCCGGATCAACGCGGCCGAGACGGGCCAGTTCGAACGAACCCTCATCGTCGCCGAAGAAGGGGCGGACGTCAGCTATCTCGAGGGCTGCACGGCGCCCATGCGTGACAAGAACCAACTCCACGCCGCAGTGGTCGAGCTCGTGGCGCTCGAGCGCGCGCGCATCAAGTACTCCACAGTCCAGAACTGGTATCCGGGCGACGCCGACGGTCGTGGCGGCATCTACAACTTCGTCACTAAGCGCGGCAAGTGCGCCGGAGCGAACTCCAAGATCTCGTGGACGCAGGTTGAGACGGGCTCGGCCATCACGTGGAAGTATCCCGGCGTGATTCTCCAAGGCGATAATTCGGTCGGAGAGTTCTACTCGGTCGCCCTCACCGCCAACCACCAGCAGGCCGACACGGGAACCAAGATGATCCACATCGGCAAGAACACCCGCAGCACCATCGTCTCTAAGGCAATCTCGACCGGCCACGGCCAGAACACCTACCGGGGCCTGGTAAAGACGCTTCGTTCGGCCGAAGGAGCCAGAAACCACACGCGGTGTGACTCGTTGCTCGTGGGAAGCGACTGCGGTGCCCATACGTTCCCGTACATCGAGGTGAAGCATCCGAGCGCGCACGTCGAACACGAGGCCACCACCTCGAAGATCAGCGAGGACCAGCTGTTCTACTGTCGCCAGCGCGGGATCGCCGAGGAGGATGCGGTGTCGATGATCGTCAACGGATTCTGCCGCGAGGTCTTCAAGGAACTGCCGATGGAATTCGCGGTCGAGGCCCAACGGCTCTTGAACGTCAGCATGGAAGGAAGTGTTGGATGATGCTGCAGATCGAGAACCTCCACGCCTGGATCGGCGAGAATGAGATCTTGCGCGGCGTAAATCTTAACGTCACGGCGGGCGAAGTGCACGCGATCATGGGCCCGAACGGGTCGGGCAAGAGCACCCTCGCCAACGTCCTCGCCGGCCACGACGCCTACCAACTCACGGGTACGGTCCTCTACGAGGGCGAGAACCTGCTCGCCCTGTCGCCCGAGGACCGGGCCGGCGCGGGAGTCTTTCTCGCCTTCCAGCACCCGGTGGAGATTCCCGGCGTGGGCAACCTGTACTTCCTGCGAATGGCCTTGAACTCGGTGCGTCGACGACGTGGACTCGACGAACTCGACGTGTCGGCATTCCTGGCGCTGGCCCAGAAGCGAATGGAACTCGTCGAGATGGACCAGAGCTTCATGAGCCGGTCGGTCAACGAGGGATTCTCTGGTGGTGAGAAGAAGCGCAATGAGATCTTGCAGATGGCAATCCTCGAGCCGAAGCTCGCCATCTTGGACGAGACCGACTCGGGGCTCGACATCGATGCCCTGCGAATAGTCGCCGGCGGGGTGAACGGGCTACGGTCCCCCGAGCGGGCGATCGTCGTCATCACCCATCATCAACGACTCCTCGACTACCTCGTTCCCGATCAGGTCCATGTCATGTCCGAGGGCCGGATCATTCGATCGGGTGGCAAGGACCTGGCCGTCGAGCTCGAAGAGCATGGCTACACGGACCTCGACTACGAGCCGTCGGACGCCTCGGCACGGGTGGGGGCAACTTCATGACCACGGTCGCCCCGACGCGCACCGCACTCGTCTCCGCCCCCACGAGCGTCGCGGACCTGTTCGCGGACCTCGAGGTCGCGCGCATTGGTTCAGATCCGGACTGGCTGAGGTCAGCTCGCCGAGTGGCGCTCGAACGGGCGACCGTTCGCGGCTTGCCGACGCTCAAAGACGAGGACTGGAAGTACACGCGACTCGAAGCACTGTTGGCGGCGCCCTTCGAACGTGGGGAGCCCGGAACTGGCCTCCGATTCTCGTCAGCCGCCATCGACGCGTTGACCTTTGACTCCCAGTGCATCCGTCTCGTGTTCGTTAATGGCCACTTCGTCCCAGCGTTGTCGTCGCTGACGACATTGCCAGAGGGCGTCGAGGTGACGAACCTGGCCTCGGCGCTCGTCGAGCGCGACGCTGGCCTCGAGCGGTTCTTCTCACACCCGTTTGACGAGTACGATCACGCCTTCAGCGCCATCAATACGGCCCTGACCGAGGACGGGGCGTTGATCCGCCTCTCACCCGGAGCGGTCCTGGCGAGACCCATTCACTTGATGTTCCTCACCGACGCCCAGGGGTCGCGCATTGCTTCGAACCCACGGTCCATGATCCTGGCCGGACCCGACAGCCGCGTGTGCATCGTCGAGACGTACGCCGGGACCACGGGCGACGTCACGTGCACCAACGCCGTGACTCAGGTGATCCTCGACGAGGGAGCACGGGTCGAGCACTACAAAATTCAAGACGAGCCCGACACCGCGTTCCACCTCGCCTTACTCGACGTGCGCCAAGGTCGAGCGAGCCGGTTCTCCTCGGTCTCGGTAGCCCTGGGGTCGGCGATTGCGCGCCACGAGGTGCACGTACGGCTTCAAGACGAAGGCGCGCAGGTCAGCATCGACGGACTGTACCTGCCAAGTGGCGAGCAACACCACGACAATCCGGTCCTGATTGAGCACGCCGCCCCCCGATGCACGAGCCATCAGCTCTACAAGGGGATAGTGGATGAACGAGGTCACGGCGTGTTCAACGGGCGAATCATCGTGTGGCCGGGCGCCCAGGGCACTGACGCGAATCAGACCAATAAGAACCTGCTGCTCTCGGACCGCGCCGTGATCGACACTCGACCACGACTCGAGATCTTCACCGACGACGTGAAGTGCACTCACGGTGCGGCCGTGGGTGCACTTGACGACGAGGCCTTGTTCTACCTCCGATCGCGAGGGCTGTCCGTCGAGCAGGCCAAGTCTCTCCTCACGTACGCGTTTGCCCGCCAGATACTGAACCGGATCGAGCCAGCGTCGCTGCGTTCCGACCTCGAGACGATGGTGGCCCGCCAGCTCTCCACGGTCGACCTCGCGATTGGTGAGGTGCTCGGGTGAGCGGCCTCTGCGACGTCCACGGGCAGGTCCGCGTGGTCGATCGTCGCGTCACGGGCATCGTCGCGCGAGTTGGACAGGCGCTGTCCATCGTGGGGCCGCGTCAAAGATGACCATGGGACTCACTCACACCAGCGATGAAGGGCCTTTCGTCGCCTCCCTCGGGGGTTGCCGTGCTCGCGGCGCGTCCGGTGTTCCACGTTCGTCGGTTCCACGTCACGCCGCGTCAGTCAGGGCCACAATGAACCAGGAGCCGCGGAGAGGCCACCGATGAACCGGTCGCAACACGAGCCATTCGAACTTGGCTGGGACTGCGACGCTACGTTGATTCCCAGCGGACGGTCGATGACACTGCGAGAGGGCGAGCGAGTGGTGATCGTTCAGGCCCTCGGTGGCACGATCACCGTTCAGACCGACAACGGTTACCTGGCTCGAATCTCGTCTGAGGATGCACATCGACTGGGACTGGACACTCAACTGGTCAGCGAGGAGGTTGTTACTTCGGGCATCTTCGACATGGAACGGGTGATGGAGCAGCTGAAGACGGTCTTTGACCCGGAGATTCCGATCAATGTGGTCGACCTCGGACTGATCTACGAGTGTGACGCCTACGAACTGGCCGACGGGAGTCACCGGGTGGAGATCAAGATGTCGATGACCGCTCCGGGTTGCGGGATGGGCGATGTACTGCGCGACGACGCCCGCTCTCGAGTTCGGATGGTCTCGGGAGTGAGCGACGTCGATGTCGAACTGGTGTGGGACCCCCCATGGGACCTGAGCCGAATGTCCGACGTCGCCCGCCTCGAACTCGGAATGTTCTAGGTCCGCAGCGCCGCGAGATGAAAGCAAAGGAGAGTAATTCACGATGAAGGTCTGGATCGATCAGGACTTGTGCACTGGCGACGGGCTCTGTGAGGAGATCGCCCCTGAAGTGTTCACGTTGCTCGACGATGGACTCGCCTACGTCAAGGAAGATGATGATGTGAAGTCCAACCCCGGCGGCGCAGTAGGCGTGGCCCAGGTGCGCGCGGGCCTTGAAGAGTCGGTCATTGAGGCCGCCGAAGAATGCCCGGGAGAGTGCATCTTCATTGAGCCGTAGTGGCGCAGTCCTGCTGAGAACGTTGTTGCTTTGGGGCCGTCGACAGGGCCCACCGCGAAATCGGGAGCCCATGGGTCAACCGGCCGAAGGACCCCGGAACTCGTACGATGAGTTTTGCACGGGCGGCGCTGGCGGGAACACCATCTCCGTACCAAGAATTCCGGCGGGTCTCATCGCGTTCCTCCTCCCTTAAGAGTAGATTGCAACACTCAGGTTCCCCGGGGTGCACGCGGCTTGACCTTGAACCCCTCGAACGCCTCGTTCGGCGCCCCGTAACCAAGTTGTCCACTGGGGCCAAGGCCTGAATCCACTGTGGTCTGGGGTAATCGATCGATCCTGGTCCGTAACTGAAAGCCGCACCGGTGCTTCACGGTGTTCGACTGGCGAGTCACTCCGTTTAGGCCAAAGCCCTACGCCTACGAGGCGTTGGCAGTGCGACGCAAGGGAGGGGTCTCTCCAGTCGAGGGGGCTAGAGCCGGGCGAACGTCGTGATGTCGGTGGCGAATGCCGCAGCATCGTCCGGATTGACGGACGGACGGCTCATCTGCAACGCCTGTTCGAGGTCGGGTTGCACGAGGGACGTGGGTTCCCCTTCGCGCAGGGCACGTTCGAAGGCCGTTTGAGCGGCCGTGCGCACAAGATGGTCAAGGTCGGCCACGGTATAGCCCTCGGTTCGCCGAGCCAGCGAGTCGATGTCAATCTCGGCCGTCGTGATTCGAGAGATCTCCTTGACTAAGGTCTCGTGACGTGACGCATGGTCGGGCGGTCCGACCGGAATCAGGAAATCGAATCGTCCCGTGCGCAAGAATGCTGAGTCCAGGCGGGCGATGTTGTTGGTCGCACAAATCAAGAGGCGCGCACCTCCACTGCGAAAGCCCGGAATCACCTTGAGTAGTTCGTTGGTAATGACCTGGCCGGTACTGGCTTGTTGGCGGTGCGACGCGATCTCGTCTACTTCATCGATGAATACGACAGCGTGGTCGACTTCGAGTAGTTGATCGAAGGTTTCACGAATGCTGTTAGCGACGTCGGTCGCCGTCGTGCCGAGCTGTGCGGGAAAGACTTCAATAAATGGCCAGCCGAGGCGGCCCGCGATGCCGCGGGCGAGCGACGTTTTGCCGGTGCCGGGAGGACCAAAGAGAATGGCTGCTCCAGGCGGACGAAGACCAGCGCTGGCCGCTACCGTCGCGTTCGCGAGTGGTAGGACGATGATGCGCTCGATGAGCTCCTTGGTTGCTTCGCCTCCCGAGAGTTTGGTCCACTCGTTTGGTGCAATGACGCGTCCACCAAGGCGGTGGACGACCTCGGCTTGGTTTGCCGCGTAGGACTCGCGACGATCGAAGTAGCGGAGCGTGGTGGCACCTCGATAGCCCTGGTGCTCGAAGGCGGCGTCACCAGTTTCATCGTCATGTAGGAGCGCACTGAATCGCGTGATGCCGGTCGCAGTGAGTCGTAGTTGCAGGGCAATCAGAATTTCGGATCCAATGCCCCGATTACGCCACTCATTGGATAGGGCGAGTCGGCAGATCCAGGCTCGGTCGCCATCCAAAATGCTGCAGGCCGTCCCGATGATGTGCCCGTCATTCTCGGCCACTACGGCGGGGGCGCCTGCGCTCACGGCCGTGACGACCTCGGCGATGGAGAACACTGGTTCCTGACTGTTCACATGACTGTCGTTCCAGACTTTGATTGCACCGTCAAGGTCAGCGTTCGCCATGTCGCGAATTACCCAGTTGCCCATGAGGCAGGATAACCGTCAACGACGTTTGGCGGGCCAAATGGAGGGTGTCTGTTGAGCAGAAGGGTGGTGGCGGCGTCAGGAAGATAGTGGTGGAGGTAAGGGGATTTGAACGACCTACCCCTTGCACGTCGTGGGCGCTGAGGTAGTTCGTTGTTGTCCGCGATCGTTCCAAGGGTCGGTGTGCGCAACTGTATTCGTTCTTCGACGTTCGTGACAATTGGCTGAGTTCAGCGGCGTAGTTGCCGTCGTTGTTGCATTCGTAGCGAATTGATGACGTTGGCTGACCAATTCCTAACGGATGGATTCTGGGGGTTTTCCTACACCACTTCTGGTTGAATCCAAGGTACTATCACCTTGAAAAGTTCTATTGGCTGCTTTTACGCAACCACTGTTGTCAACATCCACGTCAACAGGGATTCAGTGGGCCGGTCGGGTCTCGATCCCGGCACAATGGGACTGTAAGGGCCGAGCATGTTGTTTAGGCACGTTGTCCAGGTCGATTAGGTCGTTGAATTACTGGCAAACGCGTTGTCGTGGTCGATGTGGTTTATCTGATCAGTCGTGGTGCCTGGGATGCGGGAGGGTGCCAGTGACACGAACGAAGGCGAAGACGCAGCCTGCAGACCGATTAGGCCATGTGTGGTCCAACGCCAGCCCGTCGTCACCCTTCAAGCATTTCTCGACGTGCGAAGAGGAGCGGACGCTCCGTGTACGAAGCGCGCTAAGGGCTTCAATTGCGGCCCCCGGTAACGCGAATTAGAGGGCTCGAACGGCTATTGCAATGCTGGCTCGGCCACGTCGGCCGATGAGGTCGTCAAGATACTGCAGCGCGGTGATCGTCGAGTTTTGGACGGTCGGGGCTACTTTCGACCCCGCAGTGCGCGACTCAGTACTGCGTCGTAGGCCGTGAGTCCTTCACGACTCAGGCGAGCTTCAGGTCCCGAAGCGATGCTGACGCGTTCGGGAATCACTCCCCACACCGCCACCTTCTGTTCTTTCCACCACGCCAAGGCGCCTTCGAGATCGTTCGTACCAAGACGCGCGGCGCAGATCACGACGCCTCGCGGTTTCGAGGGCGGGATCAACTCGAGCGTCGCGCTCACCCGTGAGTACTCGATGCCACCCGCACGAGTCGGGATCACGACCGCGTCCGCCAAGGCGACTGCCGCCTGCGTGGCGCGCTCGTTGCCGGGAGGCGTGTCGACGATGACCATGCCGCTCGCTCGTTCGATGGCGCGCGTCGCGGTGCGCTCCGAGGGCGCCTCGATGACGTTGATTCCCGGGAGGGGCCAGAGCTCAAGCCACTCCGCCGACGAAGCCTGGGGATCAGCGTCGATGAGCGTCACGGGGTCGTAGCCGCGCTCCACTGTAGCCGCGGCAAGGTAGATCGACGTCGTAGATTTTCCGACGCCACCCTTCAGTGACGTTACGATGATGTTCATGGCGGCATGTTACGCCCCAAACTGATGGTCGCGACGTGTGAAATCGCGCAGCGCGCGCAACCGTCATCGCGCATCGAAAAAAGCGACATTAAGGCATTCGTGCCGGACGTACCGAAGTATGCGATTTTCGGCTCATAGTGGGCCGCCCGGGTCTCGATCCCGGCACCTTGGGAGTGTTTCTAAAACTTCCAGGGACGTCCATCAACGTCCAGATTTGTTGGCCGGACGTAGTCGGATGTCCACCAACGTCCACTGAAGTCGTTTCACGTTTGAACCGGTGGCTAGACAATTGGCTAGACCAGGGCTCGCTGCAACTTCAAGTCACGACTCAATTTCGAGGAATTGAAGGCTATTTGTCTGAGATGCGACTCAGGGGCGAGTTAATGAACTCCCCAACGATTGAGAGGCCATCGGACTCTGAATTTGATCGCGAGCAACAAGGGGCTATATCGCCGAAACTATTGATATCTAGTCATCAAAACTATTAGTATTTATTCGCCAAAACTATCAAAATCTTGTCTAGACTCTACCTACAGGATTTCGAAAGTGAAAAAATTATGGCGTACCGGTTGAGAATCGTTGACAGCGAACTGCGAGAACGACTTGACGCCAATGGTGCGGTACTCATTGAAGGTCCAAAAGCATGTGGTAAGACCGAGACGGCCCTTCAAGTCGCCAACAGTTCGGTGATGCTTGACATTGACGTTCAAGCGAAACTCGCGCTGGCCATCGATCCATCGCAAGTACTTGAAGGAGCCATACCGAGGCTTCTCGACGAGTGGCAAGAGCACCCGAGCATATGGAATGAAGTTCGTAGAGCAGTGGACCGGCGCAAGGCACCTGGACAGTTCATACTCACCGGTTCGTCCGTTCCGAACGATGACACCAACCGCCACAGCGGCGCTGGCCGATTCTCGATATTGAAAATGCGACCAATGACAATGTTTGAGATCGGTCATTCCGCAGGCACAATTTCTCTCGCGCGTCTTATGGAGGGCGAATCGCCGAGATCGAAGCAGCGGGATCTGTCAATCGCAGATCTCGCTGATCTCATCGTGCGAGGTGGTTGGCCACGGCATCTCGAACTGAATTCACGCGCGGCTGCTCGCTCGGTACGTGACTACCTCGATAACATTCGCCACGTCGATGTTCAACGAGTTGCAGGCGGGCATCGGGATCCCGAGCGCCTTCAGCGCCTTCTGCAATCGCTCGCACGTAACGTCGCAACAGAAGTCGCCATTGACGTGTTGGCCGCCGATGCCGGGGGTGATAATGGACCACTGGCGCACAACACGGTTGTTGAATATCTTGATGTGCTTGAACGACTCATGGTGATCGAAAACCAGCCAGCATGGTCACCGCATTTGCGGTCACGTACCACGTTGCGGCGTTCGGTGAAGCGCCATTTTATTGACCCGTCCCTTGCGGTTGCTGCCCTCGGAGCTACGGCTGACCGACTGGTAAGGGACTTTGCAGTGATAGGTCTATTGTTCGAATCATTGGTGGTTCGTGATCTACGCGTACTTTCCCAACCACTTGATGGAGAAGTGTTTCACTACCGAGATAAGAGTGACCTGGAAGTTGATGTAATTGTGCAACTGCCTGATAGCCGATGGGGAGCTTTCGAAGTGAAGCTGGGTGCTGCGCGAATCGACGAAGGAGCGGCATCACTTTTGAAGCTTGCATCCAAGATTGATATGACGCTGACCGGCGAACCGAGTGTTCTCGGCGTGATCACGCCAGGCGGTTACGGCTACGTTCGACCAGATGGGGTTGCGGTGATTCCGATGACGACGCTGGGCCCGTGATTGAAGGCGAGACGACGAGTAGGCGCTCCTTGGCGAAGAGGTAATGGTTCCCGCCTCGGCGGGGTGAATCGTGCCGGACATTGCGTTGACGTTGACTCTTCTTAACCACCAAATCTTCTCTTCAAATTCCCTACTGTCGCGGCCGTTGGGATCCACGAGCGTGAACGTTCAGAGTCCTCTGGTGGGCCTGGGACTTAGTGGATTTAGTGGGCCGCCCGGGTCTCGATCCCGGCACCTTGGGATTAAAAGAAGCTTACGGATGGTTGTGACGTGTCGGTCTCGTTGCGCATGTCGTTTAATTTCAAGAGAAACGTGTTGTCTCATGTCGGTTTGGTCTCGTGGTGTTGCAGAAATATGAGGCCCAAGATGAGGCCTGTTCGGACCTGGCGACATTCACTCACGAGGTGACTTACTCTCCGTCGCCTCCGTGTGATTGAGGGGAGATTAACTCCGGCGATTTCGGTGTCTGACCAAGGTTTCACGTTGGTTTACCTACCCGCAATCACACGGAAGCTCCGTCGACGGTATGGCCCGGTGGGCGATCTCCCTACACATCAAGTGTCGGCCACTGATCCGGACCAACTTCGTAGTCCAAAGATGATTCGAGCACGCGCTGCCGCTCGGCGATGCGTTGCTCACTTTCGAGGCCACCGCTCTCATCGACTCTTCGAACGTCTTGGACTAGTAGTGCATCTTCCGCCGCGTAGTAGTGGCGCAAGGGTGGCAGCTTGAGACGCTGAGTGCCGCCCTCTTCGGCGAATGCATTGGTCGCTTCGAGTTGTACGCGGATGGAGGCGGTATCGGTGAAATCGATTCGCGCCGTCCAGTCGTTTGCGAATCGAAGTGCATCGATTAAGACGGAAGGATCATTGGCCCGATCCAAGCGGCGTAGAGCGCCGATGTAGTCATCGCGGAAGACCGTCGGAATAATCGTTCGAGACTGTCCGCCGGCATCGAGTTCGGCGCTCATCATGATGCGAGAGAGTCGACCATTTCCGTCATCGAATGGATGCACCGCAGCCACGAGGAACTTCACGTAGACCGAACGTTCCCACGCACTGTCGAGGTCATCGAGACGGCTGAAACCTTCTATCAAGGTGCCGCGAACGAGATCGGGGTCGACGAACATGGTCGCTCCGGCTTGATTGGCACGCTCCTTGAACAGTCCGGGGCGCTTGTCGGGACGCGCATCCATGATCCGGGCGTGGCGCTGTTGGAGAAGTTCGAGGAATTCGTGAGGAGCGTCCGCGAGTTGCCTCATTTCTGCAAGGTCACTCACGAGCCAAAATGTGGCGAGGACGTCGTGGGCGTCTTGAGGACGTCCCGCTGGCTCGATTCCTTGGTAGACAATCCCTTCGGCTTCCTCGACGGTGAACTCCGTGCCTTCGATGTAGTTCGAGAAATAGGCCTCGTAGAAGGGAAGGCGGCTCGGCTCGAGCGGAGCGGCGGGATGGTTCTGGGGGGCGGTTGATCGCAGCGCGGCGACCAGGATATCGAACCGCTCGATTCGTTCGGCATCGTAGGGAATGCCGAGCGCACGTTGTCGAAGTGAGCGTGGGAGCCCCGCGAGTGACCGGGTGCCAAGCGCGGCACCGAGTAGGCCGTCGAGGTCAAGCGCGTCTTTTGCACTGACCCCGAGCAGTGGTGCCAAGGTGCGGACTTCATCACGAACCCGACCGAGTTCGTCGTCGCCACCAAACCTCGCGGCGCGCTCCACCCATTCACCGAGTTCGTCGCGAGTCAGCCGACGTGAGAGCGTACCGCCGCGAGCTCTGGAAGGGATTGCGTTCTCCGAGAGCGCTCTCGCGAGCGACGCCTGGTGCAGGTCGCCCGGCAGAAGGATGTCGGCCGGCTGAGGGGGTGCCCCGCGGCGGAGGGAAATGGTGAGCCCGGGCAAAGTGAGCGTACGGTCGTTGTGAGGGTGGACAAGGTACAGCGTTCCCTCGACGGGTCCGGCGCTTCGAGCGGAACGGTCCGAAATGGTGGCGTCCGGAAAGAGACGACCGGCGATAGTGCGCCACTCTCGCCGGACCACCCGTTCGAGCGCGCTGGACGTGTCAGTCGTGTAGACACCCGTCGCCAGCCGCCTCACTGCCCCTCGCGCCGACATCTGCGAGAGTGTTGAACGAGGCAGGTCGCCGCTGAGAATGATGGTCGAGGTACCGTTATCCATGATTTTGCTCCTAATGATAGAACAAATATGGATTTAGTCTAGCAGAAATAGAGCAAATCTGAAAATACTAGGCAACCGCATCCTGTGTCGAACCATCGGGTTCACGCGTGTCGGGTGACCTCGTTACCAGATTTGCGGTCCCCGACTGGAGCGTTGCCGGACCTTCTGAAGCGCGGCATTGACTTCGATGAGACTAAACGCGGTGCGATCAAAGGTGTCGCCGCCGTTCCAGCGCACGTAGTTCTCGTGCTCTTCGTGCTTGGGGTCCGCCAGAGCCTCAAGGAAGTATTCGAAGCCACCGGGCCCGCCAGAGTCCTCAGGTGGACAGGTGTTTTCGCCAGCAAGGCAGAGGGCGAACTTGAGAGCGTGGGGTGTGCGGAACTCGGCCTCGACGGTGATGGTGTGCTCCCAGCCGTCGCCGAAGTCATATTCATAGGTGAAGCGCTTCTGCTCGCGCAACGCCTGGAGAACCGTTACGGTCTGCTCGTCGATTTCGTCCTCGGGATGTTCGTCGAAGCACATTCCATAGCGCGCGTCGCCGACGGTGAATGCGTGCAAGTGCGAGTTAGTCCAGCCCATGGCGACCTGAATCATGTCGTGCAGTCGCGACATCCTCACTCCCGTCGGCACCAGGATACGGCGCCAGACGGTGGGCGTGACTTCGTCCAGTTCGATGCGCAACTGGAGAGTTGACTGTTGGGGAGGCGTAGGCATGGACTCTCCGCTCGCTCGATGGTCGGTGGGGTGAAAGGCTAGGGCAGATCAAATCTAATTCGCGTCCTAGGCCAACAGAAAGAAAGGACAAGAAAGTGAGTGTCCCCAGGGCACTACAAGACTGCTCCATCGCAACAAAATGCGTGGGATAAATCGGAGGCCTGTTTTGAGGACTTTGAAGAGCGAATCTGCTCGAAAGCCCTCTGTTCTACTGGTGGGCCGCCCGGGTCTCGATCCCGGCACCTTGGGATTAAAAGTCCCCTGCTCTTCCCGATGAGCTAGCGGCCCGGCGGATGGAGATTTGCATTGGGAAATGCTTACCCACCGGATTACGAGCGTAGTTCACGGGGTTGGGTAGCTCGTACGATTCGGCCGAGTGATTCGGCCTGGGTAATCCGGAGCCTCCAAGATTCCCAGGCCGAATCAGAAAGTGTAAGAACATCATTTGCCGGTCGTTGCGCTTAAGTCCGACGGCGGTGTCCCGTCGGTGGTCGTCGAGTACGGCGATCTCATCTGGAGATCATGCCCGATGTTGACTAGGGTGACGCTTACGCTGCCGCACGCGAACCATACGACGGCTCGGTGGTTACCCATGATCGGGACACTTTGTACTCGCGTGCATCTTGTGCACCCGATCGTTCCGGGCGCGACTGGCTTTCTCGACGCTCAATGAGACGCGGCGAACAGTCAGGGCTTGAGTCTTTTGAAGAGCACCTCGTCGTGGCGAAGTAGTCGGGCAAGAACTGGTATGGCGACGTGGAAAGCATCAATATGTTCCAGATTCGGAAGAGTAACGTCCCACCCGCACTTCTAAAGGCCAAGGGAAGGCTCTTTTCTCCATTCGCCAGCGGCCCTAGCCGTTTCATTGTAGTAGTTGACCTGCCCTCAACTCCTGGGCACTAACTTTGCCACATGTCTCAATTCGACAACGAGAGTGTTACTGCGATTGAAGCGACGTTGAACGACGTCGACCGCGCGCTCGAGCGCCTTCGAGTAGGCACGTACCGGGCCTGTCAGGTGTGCAGCACGCCGATCACCGAGGTCGAACTGATCGCGAACCCGCTACTGGCGAATTGCCCCGCGCACCCCGAACTCGCCTAGTCCTCAGGGCCCCAAAACGAAAGGATCCGGTGGCGGAAGCCACCGGATCCTTTCGTTGAAGGCGGTATTACTTCTTCGTCGCCCAGAAGATCTCGGCGATGGCGTCGATCTCGCTTAAGAGGCGATCGGCCACGACGACGTCATTGCTCTTCTTCGCGTCACCGGCGGACTTCGTGGCTATCCAGAAGAGGTCGTGCAGGTTCGGGTACTGCTTCAGGTGGTCGGCCTTGAAGTAGTCGGTCCACAGCACCCAGAGGTGGTGCTTCACGAGATCGCAGCGCTCTTCCTTGATGAACGTCGCGCGGACCTTGAAGTCGGCGTCACTCGAGGCGTTGTACTTCTCCATGCAGGCCTTCACCGACTGAGCCTCGATCCTGGCCTGGGCCGGGTCGTAGACGCCGCAGGGCAGGTCGCAGTGGGCCGAGGCGACCAGCGGGGTCGTGGTGGCGTCCAACAGAGCGTTAATTCGGGTAAGAAGCGTCATGGCTTCGCCTTTCGATATTGGGGCCCGTGTTTTAGGGCAGTGTACCCTCCAAAGGTTAGTCACGACGCTCGGATAGCGTTCACCCATGAGCCAGCTGCTCGAGTTCTTCCTACGACGGGTCACCGTAGAGGGTTCGTCGATGGCGCCGACCTATCTGCCGGGCGAGCGCCTCACGGCGCTGCGCCGTTGGCGCCCGGTGCGACCGGGCGACGTCGTCGTGGTGCGCGATCCGCGCAACGTCAATCGGTGGCTCCTTAAGCGGTGCGTCGGACGCGTAGGGACTGATTTGGACCTGCGTGGCGACAACGCCGTCGCCTCGACCGACTCGCGCGATTTTGGGCTGGTACCCAACCGCGACGTCGCCTATATCGTGCTCTCACCACCACCCCCATCAAGGATTTCACCTCGCTGAACGGCGCCAAACGCCGTTAGGCTGCCTCCGTGGCCCGTCTCGCCGTCCTCTCGTATCACACATCGCCCCTGGCTCAGCCCGGCACGGGCGACGGCGGCGGTATGAACGTCTACGTTCGCGAGCTCTCGAGCGCCCTGGCCCGACTCGGCCACGAGGTCGACGTCTACACCCGCCGCGACAACACCCAGGTCCGTGACAGCGTCCACGTCGAGCCCGGCTTTCGTGTCCACTACGTGACGGCCGGACCGCCGCGTGTGCTCGATCGCGAAGAGCTCCCTGACTTCGTTGCCGAGTTCGCCGACTCGGTGGCCACCTCGTTCCGGTGCGCGGGCGCGCCCGACGCCATCCACGCGAACTACTGGTTGAGCGGCCTCGCTGGCCACCGGCTGAAGCACGAGCTCGACATCCCGCTCATCATGACCTTCCACACGCTCGAGCGGGTGAAGGCCGACCACTTCGAGGGCGAGTCCGAGGACCGGGCCTTTCAAGAGGCCGCGATATTCGCCTGCGCCGACGCGGTGCTGGCGAGTTGCGAGGTCGAGGCCGGGCAGTTCGTACGCTTCTACAACGCCGACCCGTCCCGCGTGCACGTGGTGCCCCTGGGTGTGGAGCACGCCTTCTTCGCGCCAGGGTTCCGGCCCCAGGCCCGCCGGGCTCTCGGCCTTGACGGCGACGAGACGATGCTGCTCTTCGTCGGCCGACTCCAGAAATTGAAGGGCGTCAACTTGGCCCTCGAGACGCTCATCGAACTTCGCGCACGGGGACGCGACGCGATGCTGGCCATTGTCGGGGGACCCTCCGGACCGGACGGACGAGAGACACTCGCCGCGCTGCACCGGCGCGTCGAGCAGGCCGGCGTCATCGAGCACGTAAGTTTCGTCGCCCCCCAGGCCCACCAACTGCTCTCGACGTGGATGCGCGCCGCCGACGTGATGCTGGTGCCCTCAAGGTCCGAGAGTTTCGGACTGGTGGCGCTGGAGTCTTCGGCCTGCGGCACCCCGGTCGTCGCCAGCGACGTAGGCGGACTGATGACGCTGATCGATCCCGGTGTCACGGGCTTCTTGATCCCCGGGCGCGAGCCCGGCGCTTGGGCCGACGCCTGCGAGATGGCGATCGACCCCCAACACGCGACGACGATGTCCAACGCGGCGGTGCTGCTCGCGCGGCGCTACACCTGGCGGTCGGCCGCCCAGTCCTTGGCGACGTTGACCGAGCGACTCTCACTCTCGGGCCTCGTCCGCTGCTAGCGGTGGAGCGCGCCCCGGTCGTCGGATCGGACGCCGCGCGGATCCTCGACGAGACCATCCACGCGTGGGCGCGGCAGTGGAGTGCGGGAGCGACGCTCATGGGTATTGAGCACCAGCCTTCACCCGACGACAGGGGACACTTCCACTGGCTCGTGCGCCTGAAGGGCGACGAACGTGACGTCATCACGATGTGGTTCTCGCTGCGCCAGCGTACGGTGCACGTCGAGACCGAGGTGATGCCAGCCCCCGAGGAGAACCGCGAGGCGCTCTACCGGTTCCTGCTGGTGAAGAACGCCGAGTGGCGCGAGCTACACCTGGCGATCGGCCCCGAGGATGGCATCTACCTAGTGACGCAGGTCCCGATCAACGAGGTGACGATCGAGCGGCTCGACGAATTGGTGGGCGCCGGCGTCACCTACGTCGACGAGGTCTTCCCCACGATCATGGCAATGGGACTCCCGGCCCTCTACCGCCGACGGCGCCGGGCCTGAAATCCCAACCTTGTAGCGTTGTTCCATGGCCTTGCAACTGATCATCATCGGGGGCGGACGCATGGGCTCGGCGCTCGCCGAGGGACTGCTCGCCGCCTCGTGGTGCGACGTCGCCGACCTCGGCGTCGTCGAGACCTCGGCCGCACAGCGTGCGGTCCTCGCGACACGCCTGCCCGGCGTAGCCGTGCTGGCGTCGCTCGAGCTCGAGCACGTGAGAGCGGGGACGGGAGCGGTGCTCTGCGTGAAGCCCGACCATGCCGAGGCGGCGGCGCGACGCACTGGCGCGATGGGCGTGGGGCGACTCTTGTCGGTGGTGGCCGGACTCTCGACTGCCCGCATCGAGGCGGTCCTCCCCGGACCGGTCGCCGTCGTGCGGTCCATGCCGAACACGCCGGTACTCGTGCGACGGGGCGTGAGCGCCATCGCCGGGGGAGGCCACGTCACGAAGGACGACCTCGACTGGGCCGAGTCGATCCTCGGGGCCGTCGGCACGGTCGTGCGCGTGACCGAGCGCGACCTCGACGCCGTCACCGGGCTCTCGGGGTCGATGCCGGCGTACCT
>JAYSQJ010000099.1:0-4853 GCA_043721635.1 Acidimicrobiales bacterium
GACCTCGCAGGTCGCCGTCGCGCACTTGGGTGGGGACCAGCAGGCGCTGGTCCCCCAGGCGCCGGTCGCCTCGAGGTTCGACCAGAGGCCCTACCAGAGGGCCTCGTAGCGATACCCCGGGCGATGCACCACCGGACTTCGCTCGGTCCATGCGCCACTCCTGACATCGTCTGAATCGGCCAGTCAGTCGTTCGACGATCCACTGCTTCGTCGTCGGCCGGGTGGCACGATGAGCGGTGGCGTGCGCCGAGGTGGAAGGGTCTCGAGGAGCTTCTCGGTGGCCGCGGCAATCGCCCGCACCGCCTCTGCGACGGCCGGCGAGTCCAGGAGCGGTCCTGCGGAGATCGCGCCGACCTTGCGGACGTACTGCAACGACGCCGCCGCGACCTCGTCGGGCGTGGCCGGAGGATCGAGTCCGCGCAACATGGTGATGTTTCTGCACACGGCCCCACGGTACGCCACGTCGAAGCAGGAGTTTCGCCGTGGCTTCTCGTCAGTCCAACGTCGCCTCGAAGGACGGTTGCCCTGTTCGGCGGCACGGTCCCCGTACTCCCTTCCTAGGGTGGCTCAATGACGATTGAGAGGTTGGAGGTCCAGCGCACGATCAAGGCGGACCCGGCCACGATCTTCGATCTTCTCCGTGATCCTCAGGGCCACGTGACGATCGACAGCTCGGGGATGCTCATGGACGCCTCGGGAGAGGTGGTCACGGCGGTCGGCGACCAGTTCATCGTGCACATGGACCGCGAAGCCCTCAACGACTACCCAATGGGTCTTTACGACGTCACGGTCACCATCACGAGGTTCGTCTCCGAGCGCGAAATCGCCTGGACGATCCTCGGCCGGATTCGCCCACCCATGGGCCACGTCTACGGTTACCGGCTCGAGCCGGTCGCGGAGGGAACGCTGGTCACGTCGTACTACGACTGGTCCGAGTCCGATCCGGTGTGGCGCAACGCCGGCGTCTTCCCCGTCATCTCCGAGGCCGCGCTGCGTGCGACCCTCGGCATCCTCGCTCGCTCCGTCGCCCGCGGCACGGCCAACTGACCTCCGAGTCCGAGCGAAGGCCCGGCGACGTCGATCGGGCCGGCCCCATTCGCTATGGGAGGATGACGCAATGAACGAAGTCCACCTTCGCGTCGGCACGTTCACCCCGTCATTGCTGATCCACGTGGCCCGAGGAGACGGGTCTCTTCGGCGCGCCGGTCTCGAGGTCGAGGAGTCCTCGGTCACCTCGTCGCCGGCGCAGTTCCTCTCACTCGAGGCCGGTGAGCTCGACCTCGCACTCACCAGTCCGGACAACGTCCTCGCGTACCGATTCCTGTCCCAGAACCCACTCGGGCGCAATCTCACGGTCGAGATCCTGTGCGCCGTCGACCGGGGGCTCGGACTCTCACTCGTGCTCGGCCCATTGACGACGACCATCGGGGACGTTCGCGGGGCCGTTGTCGGCGTGGACGTGGCCCAATCGGGGTTCGCCTTCATTGCGTACGAGCTCTTGGACCGAGCCGGACTGGCCCCCGGGGCGTACCTCGTCGAAGCCCTCGGATCGACGCCGCGGCGGACCTCGGCACTCATCGCCGGCCAATGCGCGGCCACGGTCTTGAACGCCGGCAATGAGCTGCGCGCCGAAGGAGCGGGGTGCACCATTGTGAGCGACGTCACCCAGATCGATCCGTACCTCGGCACGGTGGTGGCCGCACTCGCGTCGAACGATTCCCGGGTCGACGAGACCCGACGGCGCTTCACCGACACGTTGCTCGAGACCGCGCTCGCCGTTGTCGAGCGGCGGCGCGACTCCCAGGTGGTGGAGGCGGCCATGTCGCTGCTCGACCTCGACGAGGCTCAGGCCCGCACGCACCTCGAACGAATGACCTCGCGCGCGACGGGACTCGTCCCCGACGGATACGTCGACCTCGCGTCAATGGCGACGTTGGTCGAGCTGCGCCGACGGTACCGGCCGACGACCGAACTGGACTCCATCCTCGACTCGCTGGGTGACGTCGTCAACCGTCGAGCGTGGGCGTGAAAATGGCCGGTGCCGCCCGAATCGGGACCCGCCGACACCGGCGTTGAAAAGTGCTCAGTCCGGTCGTGGGGCCGACCTCGGTAATCTGACGTGAACCCCGGCGCGCGAAATCGGCGTGGTGGGCACGCGGGAGGGGACCGGATGGACGAGGCTCGAGGCAGTTCCGACATCGACTCGCGCGCGAGCGACGCCCTGCTCTCGAGGCGACCGGTCTGGGGTCCGTTCATCGGCGGCACGTTCGTGGACGTCGGCGACGCCGAGACGTTCGAGGTGCTCGAGGCGGTGAACGGACGGCCCCTGGCCCGGATGGTGGCCGCCACCGACGAGCTCGTCGATCGAGCGGTGATGGACTCGAGGTCCGCCTACGAGGACGTATGGCGGTACCTCTCGCCCAAGGAGCGAGGCGCCCTCATGCGTCAGGTTGCCGCGCGCATCCGCGAGCACGCCGACGAGCTCGGTGAACTCTGCGCTCGCGAGGTCGGCAAGCCCAAGCGCGACGCCCTGCGGGTCGACGTCGTCTCGTGCCACTCCAGCTTCGACTACTACGCGGGCATCGCCGAGAGCGTCCACGGGGAGATCCTGGACCAGGGACCAATCGAGGCCCGGGTCGTCTACGAGCCCTACGGCGTCGTCGCAGCAATACTCCCCTTCAACTGGCCCCCGATCCACTTCTCGAAGAAGTGCGCCCCGGCGCTGGCCGTGGGCAACACCGTGGTCATCAAGCCCGGCGAGCAGGCGCCCTTGACGGTGATGCGCCTCGTCGAGATCGCCAACGAGGTGTTGCCCCCCGGAGTGATCAACGCCGTAGGCGGCATCGCCGCCGGCGCCGCGCTGGCCTCGCACCGACGAGTCGAGCGGATCTCCTTCACCGGGGCGACCGCGACCGGACGCAAGGTCATGGAGAGCGCCGCGAAGAACCTCACCTACGCCACGTTGGAGCTGGGGGGCAAGAACGCCCTGCTCGTCCTCGACGACGCCGACCTCGACGACGCGGTCGCCATCGCCATCGAGGGAATGTTCTACAACCAGGGCGAAGCCTGCACGTCGACGTCGCGCATCCTCGTGCACTCGTCGCTCTACGACCGGTTCGCCGAGCGCTTCGTTGACGCCACCGCGAAGCTGGTGGTCGGAAATCCCCTCTCGTCGACGACGGACATCGGTCCAATGGTGGACGCCCGCCAGCAGAGCCGCGTGCGCCACTACGCCCAACTCGGTGTCGAGGAGGGCGCGACGCTGCTCTACGAGGGCCCGGTCCCGGACGATCCCTCGCTCCAGGGGGGCTTCTTCGTCGCGCCCACCGTCCTCGGCGACGTCACGGCCGACATGACCGTGGCCCAGGACGAGATCTTCGGCCCGGTGGCCTGTCTGATGCGCTTCGACACCGACGACGAGGCCGTCGCGATCGCCAACGGCACGGACTACGGACTGACCGCGGCAATCTGCACCCGTGACGAGGTCCGCGCCAGCCACCTCGCCCAGCGCCTCGAGGTCGGGATGGTCTTCGTCAACAACTACACGCGGCGCAACTTTATCGGCTCGCCCTTCGGTGGCGTCAAGGGCAGCGGCTACGGCCGCGAGTACGGACCCGAGACGCTCCACGAGTTCGTCCGGGCGAAGAACGTCCGCTTCCCCTCGGGCCGCGGCGTGGTACCGCGCTGGCCGCCCGAGTCGTCGACGAGCTGACCGCTGCGCTCTTCGACTACCGCGGCCTCGATCGACCTCGGTCCGGGCCGGTCGCGGCGCGACCATCCAACCCGGCCCGCCCACGGGCCCGACGCGTCGGGCCCGTTCGGAGCCGATCCCCCAAACCCCGTCGGTCCCGCGCCGGCCCTGATCGCGAGGGCGCGGTTTCCCACCAACCACCAGGGACCTTGAACCAGTAGTTCACTGGTCCGGCATCGATTGGAACGAAAAAAAGGCGATTTCGAACGGTTCGCGCGTGAGACCTCCGCTCGGGGCCGTAGGCTAAGCGGAAGTAATAAGGAGGCCCGCAGTGGCAACAGGAACAGTGAAGTGGTTTAACGACGAGAAGGGCTTCGGATTCATCGAGGTCGCCGGTCAGCCGGACGTCTTTGCCCACTACTCAGAAATTCAAGGCGAAGGTCGCAAGACCCTCGTCGAGGGACAGTCAGTCGAGTTCGACATCGAGCAAGGCCAGAAGGGCCCGACCGCCAAGCGCGTTCAGCCTCGCTGAGTACTCTCGGCGTGCGCCGAGAGCCCGGACACCTCGACATTGACTGCCAGCCAGTCAAGAAGTTGAGAGTGTTACCCTTTCGCTTTTGATGACCTGAGCAACGCACGTGCGTTGCTCAGGTCATCGAGCAAATCATTCGACCATCGGCCTGGACGGCTTGCGTCCCGGTGCCGTCAACCGAGGAAGTCGACGAGGAGTTCGCTCAACTGCTCCGCGCCATGGGCCGGTATCCAGTGGCCGACGTCCTCGATCCGCTCGTAGCGCCAGTCTCCGTCGACGAAGCGCGCCGAGTTGGTCATCTGCGCCTCGGTGAGCAACGTTTCCGCGCTGCTCCACACACCCATGGCCGGACACGTCACGGGAGGAAAGTCGAACGCGGACTGGTCACGGTGGAACGTCGCGGGCGCAATGTTGGCCCGGTACCAGTTGAATCCGGCCGTCAGTGCCCCGGGACGTGACATGTCCGCGATCTGTCGCTCCACGTAGAGGTCCGCGCCGCGATCGACCCCACCGTGGGCCCAACGCCGGAAGAACTCCCAGTCGTTCTCCGCCAGGCCCGCTTCGGCGACACCGGGAAATTGGAACCACAGCATGTACCACGACAGTTGGCGCTGGGCGAGGCCCGACTCT
>JAYSQJ010000100.1:0-1962 GCA_043721635.1 Acidimicrobiales bacterium
CGCCGGGCTCGGCGCCGGCGACCGGCTCGCGCCGGTAGTGCGCACAGAGCTTGATGAAGTTGTCCATGACGGCGGTCGCGGGCGTGATGGGGTACCAGCCGGCGACGGTGGCGCCGGCGTAGAGGCATCCCAGAGCGGCGGCCTCGTTGCCGTTGATGAGGATGCACGAGGCGTTGGCGTCCATGGGCTCGACGCGGATCGCCAGCGGGCACTCGAAGTGCGCCAGGGCGTAGTCGTAGCCCAGGCGCAGCGCGGTCTGGTTGGAGGCGGCGAGGCGCTCGTTGCGCGCGAAGGTCTCACCGAGCAGGCCCGACACCAGCTCGACGTCGATCCCCACGAGCGCGACGACGGCGCCGGCGTAGGCGATGTTCTTCATCAGGATCCGCTCGCGCGGCGCCTGGAAGTTCTCGAGGCACATCTTGGCGAGGGGCACGCCGAGGAAGGTCACGCCGTCGCGGGCCAGGTCCTCGTCGAGGGGCCAGGACGAGTCGTAGAGGAGGTAGCCGCCGTCGCGCACCTCGGCGATGTCCTGGGCGTAGGTCTGGGAGTTCATGGCGACCATCAGGTCGTAGTCGAGGGCGCGCGCGGTGTAGCCGGTCTTGTTGACCCGGATCTCGTACCAGGTCGGCAGGCCCTGGATGTTCGAGGGGAAGAGGTTCTTGCCCGAGACGGGGACGCCCATGCGAAAGATCGCCTGCATCAAGAGGCTGTTGGCGCTCGCCGAGCCGGTGCCGTTGACGTTGGCGAGCTTGACCGAGAAGTCGTTGACGCGGGTGGCGACACTGGGGGCGTTATCTATCACCACGGGCTAGCTCCTGGCCTTCGAGGGGGCGCCGACGCGCACGGGGATGCGCACGAAGTTGGCGCTGGCGGCGTAGGGGATCTGTAGATCGAACAGCTCCATGTCCCACGCGGCCGTGGGACAGCGCTCGGCGCACAGCCCGCAGTGCACGCAGACGTTCTCGTCCTTCACCATGACCCGGCCGGTCTGGGGGAGCGGCGCCGAGATGAAGAGGGCCTGGTGCAGGTTAGTCGAGGGCGTCGAGAGCCGACCGCGCAGGTCCGCTTCGTCGCCGTTGCTCGTGATCGTGAGGCACCGCACCGGGCAGATGTCGATGCACGCGTCGCACTCGATGCACAGGGGCGCCTGGAAGGCCGTCTGGACGTCGCAGTTGAGGCAGCGCTGGACCTCGCGGGCCGTCTGCTCCGCGCTGAAGCCCAGTTCGACCTCGAGGTCGAGCGAGGCGAAGCGCTTGGTCAGCTCGACGTGGGTCATCTTCTGGCGCGGTGAAGGGTTGTAGTCGTTGTGGTAGCTCCACTCGCTCATGCCCATCTTCTGGCTCACGAGGTTCATGCCCATGGGCAGGCGCTCGTCGAGCGGGACCTCGTGGCAGTGGTTGTGGATCGAGATCGCGGCCTGGTGTCCGTGAGCGACGGCCCAGATGATGTTCTGGGGCCCCCACGCGGCGTCGCCGCCGAAGAAGACGCCCGGCCGCGTCGACTGGTGGGTCAGCTTGTCGACGACCGGCATGTCCCACTCGCCGAACTCCAGGCCCAGGTCACGCTCGATCCAGGGGAAGGCGTTCTGCTGGCCGATCGCGAGGATCACGTCGTCACAGGGGATCGTCACGGTGCGCAGCGTCGTCGAGCGCTTCGCACCCTCGTCCCACTCGAGGACGTTGAACTCCATGGCGACCAAGCGGCCGTCCTCGATGACGAAGCGCGTGGGCGCGTGGTTGACGACAATCTCGACGCCCTCCTCCTCGGCGTCCTCGAGCTCCCACGGCGAGGCCTTGAAGAACTCGCGGGGACGGCGCGCCATGACCTTGATGTCGGCGCCCCCGAGACGCTTGGACGAGCGACAGCAGTCCATTGCGGTGTTGCCCACGCCGATGATGAGCACTCGCGGGCCGATCTCGGTGACGTGGCCGAAGGCGACCGACTCGAGCCAGTCGATACCAA
>JAYSQJ010000101.1:0-2094 GCA_043721635.1 Acidimicrobiales bacterium
GAGAGCAGCTCCTGGCCGAGCTCGGTGTGGGCGACCTCCGGGTGGAACTGCACGGCGAAGAGGCGTCTCGCCACGTCCTCCATCACCGCGACCGGGGCCCCGGGGCTCGTGGCGCTGACGGCGACGCCCTCGGGCGCACGCGCGATCGCGTCGCCGTGACTCATCCAGCAGGTCACGTGGCTGGGCCACTCGGGCATCAGGACCGACGGACCCTCGCGAGTCAGCTCGGTGCGTCCGTACTCGCCGGCCCCGGTGTGCGCCACCTCGCCGCCGAGCTGGCGGGCCATGAGCTGGGCGCCGTAACAGATGCCGAGCACCGGGACGCCGAGGTCGTAGATGGCCGGGTCGAGCGAGGGGGCCGGCACCTCGTAGACCGACTTGGGCCCGCCCGAAAGGATGATCGCCGAGGGGGACTTGGCGGCCACCTCGTCGGCCGTGATGGAGTGCTGAACGATCTCGGAGTAGACGTGCGCCTCACGGACGCGTCGGGCGATCAACTGCGCGTACTGGGCGCCGAAGTCGACGACGAGGACGTTCGCGGTCAATGGCCCATGCCCACGCCCTGCGAACGCTGCAGCTGCTTGCCCTCGGTCTGCAGCGAAGGGGCCAACATGATCTCCGCCTTCTGGAACTCCTTCAGGGTCTCGTAGCCGCACGTCGCCATTGAAGTACGCAGCGCGCCGAAGAGGTTGAGGCGTCCGTCGTTCTCGTGGGCCGGTCCGAGTAGGACCTCCTTCAGAGTGCCGCGCACCTGCGTGCGCACGCGCGTCCCGCGCGGCAGCGTCGGGTGGAAGGTCGCCATGCCCCAGTGGAAGCCACGCGCCGGCGCCTCCACGGCACTGGTGAGCGGCGAGCCGATCATGACGGCGTCGGCGCCACAGGCGATGGCCTTGGCAATGTCGCCACCCTTGCTCATGCCTCCGTCGGCGATCACGTGAACGTAGACGCCAGTCTCGTCGAGGTGGCGCATGCGCGCGCCCGCGACGTCGGCAATAGCCGTCGCCTGGGGCACGCCGATGCCGAGTACGGCGCGCGAAGTGCAGGCGTTGCCCGGTCCCACGCCGACGAGCACGCCGGCCGCGCCGGTGCGCATGAGGTGTAGGGCCGCTTGGTAGCTGGCGCAGCCCCCGACGATTACGGGCAGTTCGAAGTGGCGGATGAACTTCTTGAGATCGAGCGGCTCGACGGTCTTGGAAACGTGCTCGGCCGACACGACGGTGCCCTGGATAACGAGGATGTCGAGGCCGGCGTCGAGGATGGTCTTGGCCATCCAGTCAGTGCGGGCCGGGGTGACCGACGCCGAGGTCGTGACTCCCGAAGCCTTCATCTCCTTGATGCGCTGGGCCACGAGCTCGAGCTTGACCGGCTCAAGGTACATCTGTTGCATGCGGGCGGTCGCCTTGTCGTCGTCGAGCTCGCCGATCTCCTCGAAGAGCGGCATCGGGTCCTCGTAGCGGGTCCAGAGACCCTCGAGGTTGAGGACGCCGAGCCCGCCGAGGCGGCCGAGCTCGACGGCGGTCGAGGGCGACATCGCGCCGTCCATCGCCGAGCCGAGCACCGGCAGCTCGAACTTGTAGGCGTCGATCTGCCAGGAGATGTCGACGTCCTCGGGATCGCGGGTGCGCCGCGAGGGGACGATGGCGATGTCGTCGAAGCCGTAGGCCTGCCTCGCTGATTTGTAGATGCCAATCTCTACTTCCGCCATCTCGTCCTCCGCCTAGGAATGGGCAACCCAAAAACAGGTATGCGTTTATCACAATCTACTGGACGGAGCTAGGGCCAGACTCGTTGCGCCTCGGGCCATTCGACGGCCGTGACGATGCAGAGCAGCTCGGTGAGGACCCGAGCCGTGGCGCCCCACACGAGGTCACCCGGCACCCGGTAGATCTGGATCGGGAGGTAGCCCTCGAGGTCTGATCCCGGACGGGAGAGGTCGCGGCGCCACCGCTCCTCGAGGAACGCGCCAGGCTCCAACAGCTCGGCGAGCGAGACGGTGAAGGCCCGTGCGACTTCGGCCGCGTCCACCACCATCGTGGGCCGTTCGCGCAACAGCCCGACGACCGGCCAGATCGCCGATCCCGCGGCGTAGGTGAC
>JAYSQJ010000102.1:0-12429 GCA_043721635.1 Acidimicrobiales bacterium
GACGCCGCCCAGACGAACGACTCCAGCACGTCGCCCTGGCTCGAGGCGCCGTCGCCGAAGAAGGTCAACACGGCCTCTTCGGCCCCGTCGCGCTGCACGCCCATCGCGTAGCCAACCGCGTGCAACGTCTGGTTGCCGAGCACCACGGTCGGCACGGAGTGGCGGTACCTCTGGGGGTCCCAGCCCCCGGTCGAGACAGCGCGAAACACCCGCAACACGTCCTCGGGCGGGACGCCCCGGCACCAGGCGACGCCGTGCTCACGGTACGAGGGGAAGGAGAAGTCCGTCGGGGCGAGAGCTCGACCGGCGCCGATCTGAGCGGCCTCCTGGCCCTGGACCGGGGCCCAGAGCGCCAATTGACCCTGGCGCTGCAGGGAGGTCGACTCATTGCAGAGGCGTCGAATGATGACCATGTCGCGGTAGAGGGCGAATACCTCGTCGCCGCCAAGGGTCGACTCGTAGTCGGGGTGGTCGATCCGCTCACCTTCTGGTGTGAGCAACTGGACAAGTTCCTCGTCGATCATCGACTCTCCTTAGACCACTAGCCATTTTGCACCCTACTCTCGTACGATAAACGCCTGCCCAGGCTCCCCGTCGACATCGGGCCGCTGCAACGCAATCACGACTTCGGACTCCCCTACGCCGCGCCCGTCGCGGGGGCGCTGCTCAGGGCCGCGATGACCGGGTGGATCGCGCAAGCGCGCCGTCAGGGACGGCTCGTCGCGTTCGTAGCCCTGGGGGCCGCGATGACCCTCTTCAGACTGGTCCACGTGGTGTAGAGCGGACTCGCCTGCCTGTCGATAGCGGGTGCCTTGGACGTCATCTCGACGGTGCTCGCAACATCATCATCCCGATGATGATCTACATGGAGGTCGTCACCGGCGGACCGCGTCTGGGCGACCTCGAGTCGGGGGATGTCGTCAACTTCACCGCTACCGAGTACTCGATCGCCTCGGGCGGGGTCGCCTGCATCATCGGTGTGATCGCCCTGATGCGGTGGCAACCGACGTTCTGGAACCGCGAAGTCCCCTAGGCGGAGCGAACCGGAATCGAACGACGCCGACCGTTCGTCACGTTGGCCAACTGCCCGCAGGCGGCGTCGATTGAGCGGCCTCGGGTGTTGCGTACCGTGGCGTTGACGCCGCGCTCCAACAGGCCGTCGCGGAACTCGCGCACCCGCTGGGTCGACGAGCCGAGCACGAGGTAGCCGGGCGTCGGGTTGAGCGGGATGAGGTTGACGTGCGCGCGCAGGGACCGCGCGTAGGGAGCGAGCTCGTCGAGGGCTCGGTCGGTGTCGTTAACGCCGTCGATCAGCGCCCATTCGAAGCTCATTCGTCGGCCGGTCGCCGCCATCCAGTTCACGCAGGCCTCGTGCAACCGTTCGAGTGGAAAACGGCGATTAAGCGGCACGAGCTCGTCGCGCGTCTCGTTGTTCGCGGCGTGCAGGCTCACCGCGAGCGTCAGGGGAAGACCCTCACGGGCCATCCGCTCGATCGCCGGGGCCACGCCGACGGTCGACACGGTGAGGTGCCGCGCCGAGAGCCCCCGGTACTCGTGGAGACGCCGCACGGCGCTCATCGTCACGTTGTAATTGGCGAGCGGTTCGCCCATCCCCATGAAAACGACGTTCGACAGGCGCCGCGGCGCCGCGGCGCGCGCGGCGAACATCACTTGCTCGAGCACCTCGCCCGCGGTGAGGTGGCGGGTGAAGCCGGCCTGGCCGGTGGCGCAAAAGGTGCAGCCCATGGCGCAACCGGCCTGGCTCGAGACGCACACCGTGACGCGGTCTTCATAGCCCATGAGCACCGTCTCGATGGTCGATCCGTCGGCGAGACGAAAGACCCACTTGCGCGTCGCGCCGTGGTCGCTCTGGACGTCGTTCACCACTTCGAGGCCCCCCGCGAAACGCTCGGCGAGGCGGGCGCGAAGCGTCTTAGGAATCGTCGTGATGTCGCCGAGGGCCCGGCCCTCGTTCCACAGGCCTTGCCAGACCTGCTCAACGCGGTAACGCGGCTCGCCGGCCAGCAACTCGGCGAACTGATCTTTGGTGTATTCGTAAACCGACGCCATCCACTCAGGCTAGGGTGCCGGCGCGAGCCCTGGCCGCCTCACGCTCTCCTCGGCCCGACGGCGGAGCCTCCTCGCTCGTGACCGCAGTTCTTAATCAATCCTTCGGGCGGCCTTGTCCCGCGTTAGAGGTCGCCATTCAGACTTCGGGCTGAGAATTGAACACGAAAGTAGGACAACATGTTCGCAGAGACATTCACACTCCCCCTCCTCTCCCTCACGCTGGCCTTTTGCGTCGTCGTGCCCTGGCTCGGTCTCCTCTACGAGTTGGCGCACCAAACGGAACGTCGACTCGCCGCCACGCTCGAGGCCCAGACCAAGGTCATTGCCGACCAGGCGGCCACCATCGACGCGTATCGCCAGCTGGTGGCGACCGACACCAGCTTCACCTTGGCGCCTGCGGCCCCCGGCCCGAGCCGGTGGATCCAGATGGCGCTCGCGACACGGGCTAGTCGAAGTCTGCTTGACTCGGTAGCGGCTCAGCCGCGTGTGCTGGCCTACCGATAGCGAGAGACCCATGGAACTCAAGAACACATCAGCCGTCGTCACCGGTGGAGCCTCCGGCCTCGGCGAGGCGACGACTCGCGCTCTGGCCGCCCGGGGCGTCAAGGTCGTCATCGCCGACCTCAACGACGAGCGTGGCGCCCGGGTGGCCGCCGAGGTCGCAGGGGCGTACGCGCACTGCGACGTGACCAACACCGACCAAGTCATCGCGGCGATCGAACTGGCCAAATCCCTCGCACCCCTCGCCAGCGTGGTGAACTGCGCGGGCATCGGGTGGGCCACGCGCACCGTGGGTAAGGACGGCGAGTACGCCTCGGCCCACGACCTCGATCTCTACCGCAAGGTCATTGAGATCAACCTCGTCGGGACCTTCAACGTCTGTCGCCTCGCCGCCACGGCAATGAGCCACAACGCGCCCGACGGCGACGGGATGCGCGGGGCGATCGTCAACACCGCCTCGATCGCCGGAGTGGAGGGACAGGTCGGCCAAGTCGCCTACGCCTCCTCCAAGGGCGGCATCATCGGGCTGACCGTGCCGCTCGCGCGCGACCTCGCGGTCGTGGGCGTGCGGGCGAACTGCATCATGCCCGGACTGATTGAGACGCCGATCTACGGTTCGGGCCCGCAGTCCGACGAGTTCAAGTCCCACCTCGGCAAAGACGTGCTCTTCCCCAAGCGGCTGGGCTACCCCGAGGAGTTCGCGTCACTCGCCCTCGAGCTGCTCACCAACAACTACATGAACGCCGAATCGATCCGCATCGACGCCGGCATCCGCTTCCAGCCGAAATAGATCACCGACCGAGGTCGCCCCGAGCGAAGCCGATTGACGCGACCGTGGTCAGGGCCGCACCAATCAGGAAGAACATCGTGGTCGCCCCCCAGTTCGGCGCCTCAGACGGGACGAGGTGCAAGAAGTGGAAGGGCGAGACGTCGAGCAGCCACGTGGGCCAGTGAAGTATCGGCCCGAGCATTGAGATCACGTAGCAGAGCGACAACAGCGCGGCCATTGCGGTGAACGCGAATCGGGGCAGCCACACCACGAAGGTCGCCGCGACACCGACAATCAATGGCGCTACGCTCACCGAATTCAGCATCCCCTTCAGCGTCACCGACAACGCGACCGAGGAGCCGCTGAACTCGGCGCCCGCCCACATCGCAACCGCGCTGGCGAGCGCCACGACGAGCAGTCCGAGGGACGTCGCGGCAAGGTTGGCCGACAACCACTTCACCCGTCCGGTCCCCGTCGCGAACGGCACCTCGAGGCGACCTTGCAGATTGTCGGCGCTCACCATCGTCAGCAGCGTCACGACGAGGAAACTGAAGGCCAGCGCCATCATGACGCAGACTTCGGCGACGAATCCCTTGACCGTGATCATCGACCCATAGCCCCACTGATTCAGAAGTCGGGCGTACGCGGGGTTCGACCGGGAGAACAAGACCAGCGCATCGGTCAGGTAGCCCACGACGACGCCAATGGCCGCCAGGCCAACGGCCCAGGCGACGAGCGAGCTGCGACGCTCGCGCCAGGCGAAGCGCCACGGCGACGCCAACAGCATCACGTGCGCTCTCGACCGGTCCGGGTGGACCCACAGCGCTCCCCCGATGTCGCGCCGGCCCTGGATCCACAACGCCGCGGCGATCGCCAAGGCCGGGACGATCAGAAGTGGCAATGTCCACGCCCACGAGCGATGACCGAACGAGTCGACGTTCTCCAGCCATCCGAAGGGCGTCAGCCAGCGCAGCCAGCCGTTGGCCAGCGACCCGTCGGCCAGCATTCGCAGCAGGAACATCAAACCCACCGAGACGAGGGCGATCTGAGAGCAGGAGCGTCGCGGGGCGAACAGCTGGGCGCAGAGCAGACCAATCGCCCCACCAAACCAAGCCACCCCCGCCAGGGCCGCGCCGAACAGCGTCGAACCGGTGACACTCTGCGAACCGGACATCAGCCCCAGAAACGTCACGGCCCCGGCGCCGACGCCTCCTTCTGCGACCACGATGATCGCCGTCTTCAGGGCCGGCCGTCGGCCCGTGACGCCGATGACCAGCAGGTCCCAAGTGCCGTCGTCCTCGGCGCTGCGAGTCAGACGGGTCGCCGCGAGTCCCGCCCAGAGCGCTGCGCCCAGCGCCAGGTACATCCCCATGCGCCAGACGACGAATGCGCCGGCCGTGGCGAGCGAGGTCGCGCGTCCGTAGAGGGCGTTCATCGCGGGGTTGCGCAGTAGGTCCATGAACGCGGTCATGCCCTTGGCGCCCCCGGCCGAGTCGAACGTCGTCAGACCGACCCGGACGACGAACGCCATCAGGACCAGCATTACTGCAGTGGCCAGGCGGACCTGGCGCCACATCAATCCGTGCTTCGAACTCGGAGGACTCACGAGTCGGGTGACGTCGTCTGGTCGTAGTACGACAGGAAGATCTCCTCCAGGGAGGCCTCACGCGTGCGCAGCGACCGAACGGGCTGGCGCGAAAGCGCCTCGAGCAGCGGGCCCGGGGGGCCGCTGACGCGAACGCGCACACCGTCGTCGAGGGGCTCGACCGACGTGACGCCGGGCACGTCGGAGAGGTCGTCGACCTCGCCGATGACTTCGAACTCCAGGTCGACCCGGGCGCGCAACTCGGACACGTCGGCGACCTTCACCAGTCGGCCCTCTCGGATCATCGTCACCCGCGCACAGAGCTGCTCAACCTCGGAGAGCATGTGGGAGCTAAGCAGGACCGCCTGACCCCGTTGCTGCGTCTCGACCACCGCCTCGCGAAAGGCCCGCTCCATCAAGGGATCGAGGCCCGACGTCGGCTCGTCGAGCAAGAGCACGTCCGCGCGCGTCGCGAGGGCGGCGATAATCGCGACCTTCTGTCGATTGCCCTTCGAGTAGGCGCGGATCCGCTTGTCGGGGTCGAGCTCGAATCGTTCGATCAGCTGGTCGCGGTACGCGTCGTCGTTCGATCCGTGCAGTGAAGCCAGCAGGGAGAGCGTCTCTCGACCGGTCAACTGGGGCCAGAGCGCGACGTCTCCCGCTACGTAGCCGACGTGCTGGCGCGCGAAGGAGGAGCCGCACGGATGTCCCAGGATGGTCGCCTCGCCCGCGCTCGGCCGCAAGAGACCAAGCAGGAGTCGCAGGGTGGTCGTCTTGCCGGCGCCGTTGGGCCCGAGGAACCCGACCACCTCGCCGGATTCGACGATCAGGTCCAGAGAGTCGACGGCCAACGCGCCCCCGAACGACTTGGTGAGTGCACGGGCCTCGATGGCGTGGAGGGTCACAAGCAGAAAACTAATGCCACCACCGACGCCCTGAGTCACTTCCCACGACACCCACGAGGTCGGTGCGCGTCGCCAGCGCCTACGTCCGATCAACCACGTGCGCCAGGGCGGTCTCGCGAGCCCATCCGTAGTCGGCCTTCCCGTTGGGGGCACGCTGGACCCGTTCGACCAGGGTGATGACCTTGGGGATCTTGTAGTGCGCGAGCCTCGGCCGCAGCCACTCACGCAACTCCTCGCCACCCGGCGGCGTCGCGGACGACGAGCCGGCGACGGCGACTACCCGTTGGCCGAAGCGCTCGTCGGGCAGTCCGACCACGAGGCAATCATCGATGCCCTCGTGACGCTTAATGGCCTCTTCGACCTCCTCGGCGAAGATCTTCTCTCCTCCTGAGTTGATGCACGATGAGCCGCGCCCGAGCAACGTGATGGTGCCGTCGGTCTCGACCGTCGCCCAATCGCCGGTCAGCACGTACGACAGGCCGCTGAGTTCGAGGAACGTCCGAGCGGTCTTCTCGGGGTCCTTGAAGTAGCCGTAGGCTGCGGTCCGACTGACGAGTAGACCCTGCTCACCCGAGCCCGGCACCACGTCACGATGGTCCTCGGTGATGATCCTCGTGCCGGGGGCGAGGGTGAAGCGTGCCGTCTCGGCCCCGACCTCGGCGTTGGCCGAGCTGATGGCGTAGGTGCTGCCTTCGGTAGAGCCGAGGGCGTCGATGAGTTGCGCGGCCAGTCGGGAGCGCAGTCCGTCCTTCACCTCGGCGCTCCAGATCGCCCCCGCCGACGCGATGCTCCGGACGCTCGACGTGTCGTAGGGACGACCGACGTCCTCTCGCTCCTCGAGGGCCCGCAGCATCGGACGCGCGAAGGGGTCACCGACGATGACGACCTCGGTGACGCGCTCGCGTTCGCACAGCGCCCAGACCTCGTGGGCGTTGAAGGTGCGTTCCTCGAGCAGCGCGACGGTGCCGCCCGACAGCAGTGCGCGCATCGCCGAGACCCACATTCCCGTGCCGTGCATCAGAGGACAGCACGGGATCGAAGTCACGGGAGTGGTCGCGGTCATCTCTCGCACCAGTGGCGCGACGTGCTCAGCAGTCGTCGGCGGCGCGGCACCGAGGCCTAGCGCCGCGAAGGCGCCGTAGAGCCGTTCGACGAAGTGCCCCTGGCGAAACATGACGCCCTTGGGCAGCCCGGTCGTCCCGCCCGTGTAGAGCATGTAGCGGTCGTCGCCCGAGCGGTCCTTTCGAATCTGGGGCTCGTGGGACGCGACCAGGGAGTCGAATTTCTCCGAGCCCTCCAGGTGAGGACCACCGTCGTCGACCTCGATGAGCAGTCTTAGGTGATCCAGACGGTCGCGCACTCGCGCCACCCGGTCGCTGAGGGAGCGGTGATACACGATGGCCGTGGCCTCGCTGTTGTCGAGCAGGTAGGCCAACTCGTCGTCGAGGTACCGGTAGTTCACGTTGACCGGCACGGCCCGGTGCTTGAAGGCGCCGTACTGTGCGACGAGGTACTCGGGGCAGTTGTAGAGGTAGAGGCCGACCGCGTCGCCCTCGGCGACGCCGGCCGCCTCCAGGCCCGTCGCGAATCGAGCGGCCTGCTCGTCGAACTCCCGGTAGGTCAATCGCCGATCGCCCTGGACAACGGCGTCACGCCCCGGCACGGTGTCGGTCGCGATCTCCCACGCGGTGGCGAAGTGCAGGTCCATGGTCCCCCCGTCGCTGCCCGGCATCGACCTCGCCCGACTGACCATGGTCCGGTCGGTTGAGATTGGCCAACGCTACATGCACTCCGGCGCAAACGCGCATCTCCGGCGTCTGGGACTTGCACAATCGTCGAACGCCTCGCCGCGGGCACTCTCTCAGCCGAATGTCGAGGGACGCGCCGACGTCGGGTCAGTCGTGGTCCAGCACCTGGCCCAGCCACTCCAGGGCCACCTGCAATCGTTCGTTGGACCGCCCCCCGTGGTTGCCCGAGTTCTCCGTCATCTGGTGGGCAACGCCCGACTCGGTCAGTCGATGACTGAGTATCCGGTGGCCCCACTGCAGTTCGTAGTTGTCGTTGAACCCGGCGTCGAGCAGGATGCCCGAGAGCTGGCGAAGGTGGTCGAGCCGCTCGGCGTAGTTCACGACGGGGTCCCACGCCAACCAGCGGTCCCAGACCTCCGCGATCAACTCGCCGCTCGGCCAGGCAACCGGGAGGTCGACGAAGAACGGTGGGTTGCTCGGATTGGGCGAATAGGCGGCCGAATACGCGTAGACCATCGGGGACCAGTCGTCGCCCTCGACCGGGCCGTTCGGCGCCTCGGGCCAGATGTCGTTGAAGTACTTGTACGTAAAGACCTTGTGAGTCATGTCGAGGTAGGTGTCGGCCGAGAGCACGGCCATCGCCGCGAAGACCTCGGGGTTCTGCGAGACGACGTTCCACGCCCCCATGCCGCCCGAAGAGAAGCCGAACACACCCCGACTGCGTGAATCAGGAATGGTGCGGTAGTTC
Organism: Acidimicrobiales bacterium; assembly: GCA_043721635.1. Taxonomy (GTDB): domain Bacteria; phylum Actinomycetota; class Acidimicrobiia; order Acidimicrobiales; family RAAP-2; genus RAAP-2. The sequence continues at coordinate 8,327 of JAYSQJ010000102.1, forward strand.
GCGTCGACGAAGTCGACCACGTCCTTCGCGACGTACGAGCCGAAGTGGCCGCTCACCGGCGAATCGACCCACTGGCCGCATCCGTAGCGCGAGTTCCCCTCGGGAATGACCACGATCATCGGAGGGACCCCCATCCGTCGGAACACGGGATCGAGAACGTCCTCCAGCGGCGGCTTCCATCGCTGCCCGTCCGTCGGTGGGCTCACCACCTCTCCCGCGGTCTCGCCGAAGGCGTGAAGCAGGTAGGCGGTGGCGCAACGTCGATCGGACTCCTCGTAGCCGGGAGGCAGGTAGACGAACAGGTCCCGTTCGCCGGGGTCGCCCAGCATGTTGTCGGCCAGATACCGGCTCTCGTGGCGAGTGCGGACAATCATTGCGGCCCCCCTTCTGGTGATGGAGCGAGTTTCGCACAATGGGACCGCACCGTCGCAGCGAGCAGACTGGCGCGTCCCAAGTTGTAGGGCGTCACCCAACATGACCACGACGCTGTTCTGGCGAATACGAATCGCTGGCGCACTCGTGCAGTCTCGGCTTCGCCCCTAAGTCGTTACACGAAAGTGTGGTCGCAGAACCAGTCCCCGAGGTAGTCACGCATCGGGAAGCACCGAGCCCGCCCCGCCGCTGACCAGCACTCAAGCGCCTCGACAGAATGGTCGAAGATCTCACTGGCCGCGGCGCGTTGGTAGAGGCCGGCGTTCTAGCCCCATTCGATCCGGTCGTCACTGAGGACCCTTGAGTTCACCCCGTAGAAGGCCGTGGGCTAGTGGAGGCGAACGGATAATTAGACGTCGTTCCAATGACCCCCGGTACGGGGGTGCCGGTCTGCGAGGACGACGTCGGAGTCCGAATTCTCAAGAAGGGCGTCGGCAACGGCCACTCCGCCCGCTCCAGCGCCGATGATCAGGCGATCGGTAACGACGTCCACCATGGACGGACGTTGGCAGGGTGTCTCGCCATCGCTCGTGATTTCGACAAAGCCGAGAATGGCCAAGCACCGGGCTCAGACAACACGTCGCCAGTTCTTGGTGTGAGACCCGTGGCGTCGGGCATCCGACACCAACGAATCTCTCATCAACCCCAGGGTCATCGTCACGTCGGTTGAGTATGTGCGAGTCAGTGGAATGTGACAAAGGTCGTGACGAGAGTTCTCTGAACGAGGCATCGAATAGAGGTCTCGACAAGATCGCTTCGCTTCCGGTTGAATTACTAGGTCACGGAATGAATCAAGGCAACTTTCCGGTTGCGGGTGATCGCCTCGACTGAAGTTCAGCAAATTCGCAGTTCACTGTCTACGCCTCTAAGAGGCGGGGCGACCCGAACGACTCGCTTCTGACTAGTAGATCCTCGATTGACGCTCTCGACTGGCTGAATTGTGAACTAATTGATTGAAAAGTGCTGGTGCATTGTCGTTGGTTTTGAAGCATTACAAAATGACTTTTGGACTGCGGGAGAAATTCGTGGGGCCGCGCGTCCCCACTGCGGTGAGCGCGATCAGCCCAGTTCGCGACGAGGGCACGTCCGTGGCAACCCAGGGAACCATAATTATCGAAAACCGTCGCCGGCGACGCCACTTTAGTTGGCCCTCCAATACTCTTCTTGGGCGGGACTTCTGGCTTCACGCAATCATCGGCACTGTTGTTCTCAGTACCTTCGTCATGACTTTCGTAGAGCGACCCCTCCTAGGAACCAACGGACTCTGGGATTCTCGAATCTCCGTCCTAGCCTCCGCATTGCCGATAATTCCCATGTTGTCGCGGGCTCGACGTTCTCCGGCTCTTGGAACCGCTTGGCGACTCATGGCGACCATGGTCGCACTCAACACGGTCGCTCTCTTGATCCGCATCTACCCCGATCAGAATCCATGGCCGAGCTCATCACCGTTACTGGGCGATGCCGTGTTGCTCATGTCTGAGGTTGCTTTCGTTGTTGGCCTCGCCCTCTTGACCCAGGTCAAACTCCGACCCGTAGAAGACAGCACTCGTTTGGATAGTGCGATCGCCGGACTCGCTGCGGCTTCGGTGGCCGGAGCGTTTTGGTTGGAGCCACTACTTCATCCGAGCGGCCGCCCCTTGCGTGTCTTGGTCGAAATGGCCTACCCGCTGTGCGGTCTCGCATTGATCGCCGTCGTCTGCGCCGGGTGGGTTCTCAACCGACAACGTACGAACCGGCCGACGTCGTTGCTGCTGATGGGCGGATTGTGTTGGATTGTGGGAGACGATTTCTATCTCCATGAGCGAGTGACCAATACTCATGCCGTCGGGGCGGTCGTCGTCTCAACAATGCTCGCTGGCATCTGGATCATTAGCCTCGCGGCTTCAGTGAGAGATCGTCGTCTCGGTGAAGCTCCCGTGGGCGCCAGGTTCTCACTGGTCAGCTCAATGGTGCCCGTCCTGTCCGGAGTAGTTGCCCTTGGCGTGATTGCGGCCACGGGACACAGGTTTGATCGTTCGCTTGTCGGGGCGCTTTTAGCATTTGTCACTCTGGTCCTGGTCATTCTAAGAATGTGGATAACGCTTCGTGAGGAGAGTCACTTGGTGACGTCGACGAAGGCAGACGCGCGCACGGATGCACTGACTGGGCTCCCTAACCGTCGATCGCTGCTTGAAGAAATCGAATCTGCCTTGGGCGTAGACGGCCAAAACCCGACTGGCGTCATCTTGATCGACCTAGACGGTTTCAAGGAGATCAACGACTCCCTAGGTCACCTCGCGGGTGACGAACTCCTTTGCGTCGTCGGAATGCGGTTTCAGTCCGTGGCCATTGGGCGTGGGGTCCTAGGACGACTGGGGGGCGACGAGTTCGCCTTCGTCGCACCCACCAACTCCGAGCAGGAATTGATTGGGATAGCTCATGAGTTGCTGGCCACCATGTCGGGTCCACACGTACTTGATGGAGTTTCGATTCACGTTGGCGCCAGTATGGGTGTTTCGGTCTCCGCCACGACAGGTTCGACCGCCGTCGAACTGATCCGTGGTGCTGACGTCGCCATGTACGAGTCGAAACGAAGGAGGGCCGGCGTTTCGGTGTACCGGACCAACAGTGACCCCAATAGTCGTGAGCAGCTGGGCCTTTTGGCTGACTTGCGGAACGCGATTGAGGCGAGAACCTTGACCGTGCACTACCAGCCAACACTTGATATGCGCACCGGTCTCGTACGAGGTGTTGAGGCGCTCGCTCGGTGGGAGCACCCTGAACTCGGAATGGTCTACCCCGAGACCTTCATCCCGATGACCGAGCGGGCTGGCTTGATGCCCCAACTAACTCGCGCGATCCTGGTGCAGGCCATCGCCGAGGCAGGTCGTCTCGACAAGTCGGGTCATCGACTTCAGATGAGCGTGAACATCTCGCGCTACGACCTTCTTGACGGAGATCTTCCTGACTTCATTGGGAAGATCCTCTCGCTCCACGCCTTTCCCGCCAACCGCCTCACGATTGAGGTCACTGAGTCGTCCTTGGGCTCTGATCCAGACCGAGCCGCACGGTGTGTGCGCAATCTCCGTAATCGAGGGATTCGCATTTCAATTGACGACTACGGGGTTGGCTATTCGTCGATGTCGCAACTCCTAGATCTATCCATCGACGAAATCAAGATAGACAAGTCATTCATTGTCCGACTGTGTTCAGACTCGCGGGCGCAAGCCATTGTGCGTTCCGCTGTTGAACTGGCGCGCGCGCTCGGACTGAGTTTGGTTACCGAGGGAATTGAGAGCGAGGAGGTGCTGCAGTCTCTTCGGTTGATTGGCGCCGACATTGGACAGGGCTTCTACATCGCGCGACCACTTGCGCGCCAGGAACTCGACGACTTCTTGAGGTCGCAGAAGAGCGCCGATGGTTCGTTGTCGGACGTCGCGCTCTTTCCAGCCACGAGGTAACACAATGGCTCGAAATGGTCATTCGTTGGTCGAACACACTGGCCCGTGGTCCAAATGCCTAGCCCCCTTGTAGGGCGCCACTCGACTTGACCAATCCGATGGCGTCAACTTGGCCAATTCCTAGGTCAACCGACTTCGCCTTTGAGCTCAATGTGGAATCGCGCTTCGTCCGGTGAAGCTTGCGATTGGCCTTCATTCGAAGGAGCGTCCAGTGTCATGGAGAGCCGGTTC
>JAYSQJ010000103.1:0-3039 GCA_043721635.1 Acidimicrobiales bacterium
AAGGCCCTGGTCACTGAGCTGGAGGAGACCGTTCGCCAACACGCGGTCAGCGAGGGCTACAGCTTCGTGGGACCAGTCCACGTCGAGATATTCATCGACGACGACTTGAAGGCCGGCAACCTCGAGGTGAAGACGGAGTTTCAGGGCGGCGAGAGTCAGCCGCGCCTACTGGTGAGTGACGGGCGCACGTTCGCGGTGGGCGAGAACGCCCTCGTCATCGGCCGCAGCCCCGACGTGGAATTCGTGATCAACGACAGCAACGTCTCGCGACGCCACGCCGAGTTGTGGCGCACCAGCGAGGGTGTGGCTATCCGGGACCTGCAGTCGACCAATGGAACGTACGTGAACGGCCATCGCATTAGCGCCGTCTCGCTGTCGCCGCGTGACGACGTCACCATCGGTACGCTCCACATGCGGATTGAGCTCGCTTGAGCGTTCTCGCCGCGTCGTCAACCTACGCGGCGGTCGTTCGCCCGCTCCAAGTGCTGGTGATGGTGATCGCCGTGCTGTTCTTCGCTCGCGTGCTCCGGGTTGCGTCGGTGCAGGCGAGCCCGGTCGAGGAGGTCCCGAGAGGTCGCCGTCGACGCACCAGCGGTTCGCTTTCGCTCGAGTTCATCGAACCGCTCGACCGCACGGGAGAGCGGATCGACGTCGATCGGGCAGTGGTCATCGGACGCAGTCCTGATTGCGACCTCAGCATTACGGACACCTACCTCTCGTCACGCCACGCGAGGGTGGCGAACGACAGCGGCGACCTCTCGATCGAGGACCTCGGCTCGACGAACGGCACCTACGTGAACCAGGAGCTCGTTGACGGGCGAGTCCACCTCGAGCGGGGCGACATCGTCCAAGTGGGCGGCATCTTGTTCGAGGTGGTTCGTTGACGCGTTGGCGTTACGCCGCAGCAACCGATACCGGGCTGGTGCGCCAATCGAATCAGGACGCGATCTACGTTGACGACCGCCTGGCGATGGTGGCCGACGGCATGGGGGGCCACGCGGCCGGTGAGGTGGCCTCGGCCATGGCCGTCGACTTGATCCGTGACGGCTTCGACGTACGGCCGACGGTTGAGGGCCTCTACAACGCAATCAGCGCCGCCAACCTCGCGGTTCTGAAGAACGCCCGCGAGGACCCGGCCCACTTCGGCATGGGGACGACCGTCATCGCGGTCGGGCTCACGACGGACGGCGGCGTCACCTCGCCGACGCTCTTCCACGTCGGCGACTCCCGGGCGTACCAGTTGCGCGACGGGGCGCTGCGCCAGTTGAGCGAGGATCACAGCGTCGCCGAGGAGTGGGTGAGGATGGGGCGCTTGACGGCTGAGGAGGCGGCGGTTCATCCCCGTCGCCACCAGTTGACGCGCGGGGTGGGCGTCGAGGACACGATCGCCATCGACGTCGTCTCGCTGAACGCCGAGCCGGGCGACCGGATCCTGCTCTGCAGTGACGGGCTCTCGAACGAGCTCGACAACGACACGTTGGCGCGACTGTCCAGTGTCCCCTTCACCCTCGAGGAGTCGGTCGCGCAGTTGATGGAGTCGGCCCGCGAGGCCGGCGGCCGGGACAACATCTCGGCGGTACTGCTGGAGTTCGACGAGGCGGAGGTCGCAGCGGAGCCAATCAAGCGCACGGTGACGTCGATTCCGCCCTCCGAGTCGCCCAGTCCTCACGTGGCGCCATCGCGTCCTCGCCGCAAGAAGCGCCTCACGTGGCGAGTCTGGGCCGCGTTGGCGCTCCTCGCCAGCGTGGTCGTCGGGTTCTTCGTGGTGGTGCACTGGTACGCGTATTCCAGTTTCTATTTGGGGAACGACGCCGGGACGATCGCGGTCTACCAGGGCCAGCCCACCGGCGTCCTCTGGTACAAGCCGGTCAAGATCTCCGATACGCCCTACCAGGCATCGCAATTGCGCGCGGCCGACCAGCAGGCTTTGACGGCAACGATCAGCGAGCCGTCGTTGCTGGCTGCAGTGCACTGGGCCGACTACATCCACGGTCAGTACTGTCACTACCATTCGTGTAAGACGGGCGCCGGTGCCACGACGACCACGACCACGATTCACACGACCACGACCGTGCACGTGACGACCACGACCGCGAAGGGGGGTTAGCTCGTGTCACGACGGCTCGGCGTCCTCGCCACGATTATCCTCCTGCTCTTCGCCGCGGTCGCCGCCCAAGCCGCGTCGATCCAGTTCTTCCGCGCCCCCTCGCTCAACGCGAGCCCCGACAACCCTCGCGTGAACAACGCGTCAATCCAGTTCCCCCGCGGCGAGATCGTCGCCGCCAACGGCACGATCCTCGCCCAGTCGGTCGCCCAGAAGAGCGGGCCTTATCCCTATCGACGTCAGTACGCGCTCGGCTCGCTGACGTCGGGCGTCGTTGGTTTCTCGGGTCCCTCGTACGGTGACTGGGCGTTGGAGGCGCAGTACGGCTCCTACCTATCGGCTCACCCCCTAGCCCCCCAGAGCTTCGCCCAGCTCCTCGCGCCCACGAGCGCCGCCGACAGCGTCACCCTCACGATCGAGCCCGACCTGCAGCGGGTGGCCCGGGCGGCGCTGGCGGGACAGGACGGCGCCGTCGTGGTCCTCGACCCCCGGACGGGGGCCGTCCTGGCCATGTACTCGAATCCCACCTTCAATCCGGTCCCTCTGACGTCGCCGTCCTTCGCCGTCGCCAAGGTGGCGTGGAACCTCGACAACAAGCAGAACGCCCACGGATTCCCGCCACTCGGACTGGTCGCGACCCAGCAGACTTTCCCGCCGGGATCGAGCTTCAAGGTGGTCACGACCGCCGCGGCCGTCGTGGGGCGGCCGGACCTCTGGACGAAGTCGTACCCCTCCCTGGTGACGACCAGTCTCCCCGACACCAACAAGACGCTCTCCAACTTCGGCTTTGGCCGTTGCGGTGGCACCATCCCCCAGATGCTGCCGCCGTCGTGTGACACGGGTTACGCACTGCTCGGCCTCGACCTCGGGGGTGACCTGATGTCGGCGACGGCGAACGCGTTCGGCTACAACCAGATCCCGCCGCTCGACCTACC
>JAYSQJ010000104.1:0-3304 GCA_043721635.1 Acidimicrobiales bacterium
ATCTCGTCGATCAGAATGGAATGCTGTCCGGGCGGGATCTCGCTCACCGGTCGGCCGAGGATGTCGAGGATGTGGACACCGAAGCAGGTCACTGGACCACGCGAGGATCTCGTGGTCACTTGGGCACCTCGGTCGTCGCCTCGCCGTAGCGACGGCGGCGGACCTCCGCCTCGACCTCGGCCAACTCCTCCCGGCTCAGAATTCTCGGTTCGCCGTAGCTAAGTGAGAGGCGATAGACCCGGGCCAGCCATTCGAGCAACAGAGCACGATCGAAGGCCTGGGGAAGCGTCGCGCCCCGGATGACGGCCCCGTGGTTTTGGAGGATGACCGCGTGGTGCACCTTCATCTCGGCCTCGCAGCGATCGGCCAGGTCATTGGTGCCGAATCGCGAGTAGCCCACCACCGGCACCGCTCCCCCGAGGCTGACAATGTTGTAATGGACCGCCGGGAGTTCCTCCTTCACCAAGGACAGCGCCACGACCTCGGCCGAATGGGTGTGGACGACGGCCTTGGCGTCCGTCGAACGGTAGATGCGCAAGTGCATGGGCCACTCGGAGGAGACCTTTGCTCGACCATGGATCTGCTCGCCCTCCAAGGACATCACGCAAATGTCGTCGAGCGTCACGTCGACATAAGGAATGCTGCTCGGGGTGATCGCGATGACGTCGCCGACCCGGACGCTCAAGTTGCCCGACGTGCCGAGAGCCAGTCCTTCGGAGAACAGTCGACGGCCAGTCTCGACGAGTCCCTCGCGCGCGGCGCTCAGTTCGCTTGCGTCAATGTCGGGTCCAGCCATAATCCCCCTCCAACCTGCCCCTCGAAAGCCGGATGCTATACGGACGTCCGACTAAAATCAAGTGTAGGGCCACTTCTCCGAGGACCACTCGACCGGTGACCATCCACTTAGAGTGGTCCAGAAGCGCTCTCAGTTCATAGGGGGGGATAGTGCCGAAGATCGTCGATTGGGAGGCCCGCAAGGACGAGATCCTCGAGGCGACGTGGCGGGTCATCTCGCGCGACGGCCTGTCGCGCACCACGGTGCGCGCGATCGCGCTCGAGGCCAACTGCTCCCAGGGGATCCTGTCGCACTACTTCAACGACAAGCTCGACATCCTCGCCTCGGCCCTCCTGCTCTCCCACCGGCGAGTCCGAGAGCGCACGGAGAAGAAGGTTCGCGGCCGGAAGGGCCTCGTCGCGCTCCGCATCGCCATGCTCGAAGCGCTTCCCCTGGACGCCGAGCGCGAACTCGAAGCGCGGATCGAAGTGAGCTTCTGGGGGCGGATGCTCTCGGACAGGGCGCTCATTGAACTCGGTCGCCGTGAGGTCGACCTCCTGCACGACCGACTACGCGGACACCTGCTCGAGGCCCGCGACGCGGGAGAGTTGCGCGAGGACCTCGATCTCGATCTGGCAACCCAGGAGTTGATCATCCTGATCGACGGCGTCAGCGTCGAGCGAGTCCACTTCCCGAAGTCGGTGCCGTCCGCACGTCAACGCGAGCTGCTCGAACGGCGCTTGGCCGGTCTCGTGAGAACCTGAGCACGAAGTGTCTACGCTCGCGTTCAAACGGATGACGAGAAGGCACAGTTATTCGACGGCGGCGCATTGTCCGGCGCCAACTCGGTCAGGTCCGGAGGCGCAGTGACCGAGTTGCAACCCGCGGCCACGGTTCGGGCCGGGCAAGGCATGGTCTGCTCGGTCGATCACCTGGCCACTCAGGCCGGCGTCGCCATGCTGGGCGCCGGCGGGACCGCGGTCGACGCGGCCGTGGCGACGAGCGCAGTCCTCTCGGTCACGTCGCCCCACCTCTGTGGCATGGGCGGGGACCTGATGGCCGTCGTCGTCGTACCGGGAATTGATCCGGTAGCCATGAACGCCTCAGGGCGCGCGGGGTCCGGGGCCGACGCGCAGCGCCTTCGTACCGAGGGCTATTCGGTCATGCCGATGCGCGGCGACATACGTTCGGTGACCGTGCCCGGCTGCGTAGACGGGTGGCTGGCCTTGCACGAGCGCTTCGGGAGGTTGCCGCTCGCCGAGGTCCTCGCGCCGGCTCAGAGATACGCGCTGCACGGATTCCCGGCGTCGCCGACGCTGGCCGCCAGCGTCGATCGTGTCGCTGATCTTGCCGAGGCCGCCGACCTGACGGAGTCGGGCCCGGTATCTCCAGGTACAGTGCTGCGTCGCCCGGGCGTCGCCCGGGCGCTGACCGCGATCGTTTCGCAAGGTCGTGCCGGCTTCTACCAGGGTGAGTTCGGTGAGGGGCTCATTTCCCTCGGCGACGGGGAGTACACCGAGAACGACCTATCGACGCCCCAGGCCGAGTGGGTCGACGCCCTGGGAATCGACGCATGGGGTCGGCGGCTGTGGACCGTTCCTCCGAACTCGCAGGGCTACCTCACCCTGGCGTCGGCGTGGATCGCCTCGGGCCTGGATCTTCCCCAGGACATGGCTGACCCGCTGTGGCCTCATCTGCTCGTCGAGGCGTCGCGCCAGGCCGGGCACGATCGCCTCGCGGTCCTCTACGAGGGGGCGGACGGTCGCGGGCTATTGGACGAAAGGACGCTGGCCGGTCGACGGGCTCACATCGACCCGAGTCACGCCGTTCCTCTCGGTGACCGCTACCGCGCCGGCGACACGATTGCCCTCTGTGCGGTCGACCGAGACCGGATGGCCGTCTCACTACTGCAGTCGAACGCTTCAGGCTTCGGTGCCCACATCGTCGTCCCGGGGGTGCGGATCTTCCTCCACAACCGCGGCGTCGGCTTCTCACTCGAGGCGGGCCACCCCGGCGAGCTCGGGCCGCGCCGCCGCCCGCCCCACACGCTGTCCCCGGTCGCGGTCACGAACCCTGACGGGAGCCTTCGGGCCGTCGCGGGCACGATGGGCGGCGATGGGCAGCCGCAGATCTTGCTGCAGGTGCTGACCCGCTGCCTGGTGAACGGCCAGCAACCCGGACCGGCCGTCGCCGCGGGGCGGTGGTTGCTCACCGGGGGTCCGACGGGGTTCGATACGTGGCGCGAGGGCGCTGACGGCATGACCGTGCTGGTCGAGGGCCACGCCCCACCGCGGTGGGCCGACGGTCTCTCGCAGCGCGGCCACCGGGTGGAACTGACCGATGACTTCTCCCACGCCTTCGGCCACGCGCACTTGATTACTGCTGACGACGACCAACTTTCGGCGGGAACCGACCCTCGACCTCGCTTCGGTAGCGCCGCTGGCTACTGACCGGACATCCTGGCATTGATGCGCCAATCCGCGGATGTTGCGCTCGTCAGGCCGACCCGAGACAGAAGCATCTGTTGCC
>JAYSQJ010000105.1:0-2440 GCA_043721635.1 Acidimicrobiales bacterium
GTCAGGCGATCGACGGCTCGCTGGAGCGCTTCGGCCTCGACTTCGTGGACCTCGTGTTCTGTCACCGGCCCGACGCGCGCACACCGATCGAGGAGACCGTCTGGGCGATGAGCGACATGATCAACCAAGGCAAGGCCCTCTACTGGGGGACCTCGGAGTGGAGCGCCGACGAGATCCGCGCCGCCTACGACATCGCCGAGCGCCACCACCTGCACAAGCCGCTCATGGAGCAGCCCGAGTACAACATCTTTCACCGCGACAAGGTGGAGAAGGAGTACAAGCGGCTCTACGAGGACATCGGCCTCGGCACGACGATCTGGTCGCCGCTCGCGTCGGGTCTGCTGACCGGCAAGTACATGAACGGCATCCCCGAGGGGTCACGCGCCACGCTCCCCGGCTACGAGTGGTTGAAGGATATGCTCACCGACGAGACCAGGAACAAGAAGGTGGGCGACCTCAAGGTCATCGCCGACGAGCTCGACGTCTCGCTCGCCCAGCTCTCGCTGGCGTGGTGCGCCATGAACCCGAACGTGTCGACCGTCATCACCGGCGCCTCCTCCGCCGACCAGGTCCGTGAGAACATGACGGCCCTGGACGTGATGCCCCTGCTCACCAAGGAGATCATGGACCGCATCGACCTGATCAGCTTCTTCTAACTCGGCCATGGTCGCGGCGCGCATCGGCCTCATCGGCGGCATGTCCTGGGAGTCGACGGCCTCGTACTACCGGTACCTGAACGAATCGTTCGTCGGCGGACCGAGCGAGTGGTCCAAGCCTGACGTCACGATCGACTCGATTGACTTCGGTTCGATCGTGGCGTTGCAGCAGCGCGACGACTGGACCGCGACCGGCACGATCCTCGCCGACTCAGCCCGGCGCCTCGTACGGGCCGGATCCACCGTGCTGGCGATCGCCGCGAACACGATGCACATCAACCTCGACGACGTCCGGGCCGCCGTCGACGTCCCGGTCGTGGACGTGCGCGAGGAGGTGGCCCGCGAGTGCCGCGCGATGGGCCAATCGTCGATCGCCCTGCTCGGGACCAAGTACTTGATCGAGCAGTCGTTCTATTCGGACCGGCTGGAGGAGCTGGGTGTTCACTGCGTGCGGCCAACGCACGAGCAGGTGGACCGGCTCCAGACGATCATCTTCGACGAACTGGTCCGGGGCGTCGTTAACGCCGACTCGGCCGCGTACCTCCGCCGAGTCGCCGACGAGTGCCTGGCGCGAGGGGCCGGCGTCGTCGGGCTCTGTTGCACCGAGTTCGGGATGTTGATGGACGAGGGCGCGGAGGTCCCCGTCATTGATTCGACGCGAGCCCACGTGCGCGCCCTGCTCGCCGCCATCTAGAGACCGCCATCCGAGGCCGGTCGATCCCTGACGGACGGGGGGGCGAGCGACGTTGCGAGCGCCGGTCGTAGGATGCGGAGCCAAGGAGGGACCATGGAGCGCTTCAACGGACGGATTGCCGTCGTCACGGGCGGCGGCACCGGCATGGGACGCGAACTGGTGCGCCAGCTCGCCCGGGAGGGCTGCCACGTCGCGACGTGCGACGTCTCGGCCGCGACGATGGCGGAGACTAAATCGCTCGCAATCGAGGCCGCCCCCGCGGGGACCCGAGTGGCGACCTTCGTGGCCGACGTCGCCGACGAGTCCCAGCTGCGGGCCTTTCGAGATTTCGTCACGACCGATTTCGCCACCACCTCGATCAATCTGCTGTTCAACAACGCGGGCATCGGCGGAGCTGGGAGCTTCGTCGACGACGATCGCGAGTCCTGGGAGCGGACTTTCAATATCGTTTGGGGCGGCGTCTATCTCGGCACACGGACGTTCCTGCCGATGCTGATCGCGGCCGACGAGGGCCACATCGTCAACACGAGCAGCATCAACGGCATCTTCGCCTCCATCGGGCCGTTCGCGCCTCACACGGCCTACAGTGCCGCGAAGTTCGCGGTGCGCGGATTCAGCGAAGCACTGATCACCGACCTGCGCCTCCACGCGCCCCACGTAGGCGTCTCGGTGGTGCTGCCCGGCCACGTGGGCACGTCGATCTTCATCAACTCCGGAGTCGTCCACGGCAAAGAACCCGACGACCTCGACGAGGAGGACCTCACGAAGATCCGACGGCGCCTCGCCGTCGCCGGCACCCCGGTCGACGAGGTCGCCGACGAGGACCTGCGTAAGGTTGTCGCGATGATCGGCGAGGCCTTTCGCGACCTCGCGCCCCTCAGTGCCGCCTCGGCGGCCGAGATCATCCTCGACGGCGTTCGCCGAAATAAGTGGCGCATCCTCGTCGGGGAGGACGCCGTGGCCATCGACGCCAAGGTCCGCGCCGATCCCGAGCACGCCTACGACCTCGAGTTCTGGGACGCGCTGCGCGCCGAGGGCCACTTCGCCGGCTTCGCCTGACCCGACCGGCTCAGGCCCCTCGCTCGACTTC
>JAYSQJ010000106.1:0-5264 GCA_043721635.1 Acidimicrobiales bacterium
ACGATGGGCTTCGGCGTGCCGGCCGCGATCGGCGCCAAGGTCGGCCGCCCGGAGCGCACGGTGTGGTGCATCGACGGCGACGGCTGCTTCCAGATGACCGCCCAAGAGCTCGTGACGGCGCGCGCCGAGGGGGTGCCGATCAAGGTGGCCATCCTCAACAACGCCTACCTCGGCATGGTGCGCCAGTGGCAGGAGATGTTCTACGACGAGCGCTACTCGGAGGTCTACCTGAGCGCCGACCTGCCCGACTACGTGAAGTGGGCCGAGGCGATGGGCTGCGTCGGGCTTCGTGCGCGCAACCTCACTGAGATGCACGAGGTGATCGAAGAGGCCAACCGCATCAACGACGTGCCCGTCGTGATTGACTTCCGCACCGACTCCTCGGAGAAGGTCTTCCCGATGGTGGCGGCCGGGGCGAGTAACGACGACATCATGGTCCACCCGAGCCAGCGCGGGGCGAAGTGAGCCCGGAACCGTTCCTCGGCGACGTCGCGCACACGCCGGTGCGCCACCACATCCTCTCGGTGCTGGTGGAGAACAAGGCCGGCGTGCTCGCTCGAATCGCCGGGCTGTTCGCCCGACGGGGCTTCAACATCTACTCGCTCGCGGTGGCCCCCGCCGAGGGTCACGCGCGCTTCTCGCGGGTGACGATCGTCGTCGACGCCGAGTCGGCCCCGCTCGAGCAGATCATGGGCCAGCTGGACAAGCTGGTGAACGTCGTCGCGATAACCGACCTGGCGCCGCGCGACGCCGTCGAGCGCGAACTACTACTCGCCACCATCCAGACCGACGTGGCCAACCGGACGCCGTTGCTGGACACGCTGGGCAACGCCGGGGCGGCGATCATCGACGTGGACCCCGGTGCAGTCACGGTCATGCTGGCCGGGACGCCCGGGGCGTGCGACGCGCTCGAGCGCGCCCTCGAGGGCTTCGCCGAGGTCGAGCTGCACCGGACCGGCCGCGTGGCGCTCCCTAGACTTGGACGGGCCGACCAGGCCTGACGATCGACGAAAGAGAAGGAAAGCTCACCATGACCACGATGTACTACGAAGCCGACGCCAAACCCGAACTCTTGCGAGGCAAGAAGATCGCGATCCTCGGTTACGGATCCCAGGGCCACGCCCACGCGCTCAACCTCCACGACGGCGGCTACGACGTGCGCGTGGGTCTGCGCCACGAGTCGAAGTCGGTGCTGAAGGCCGAGGAGGCCGGGCTGCGGGTCCTCTCGATCGCCGACGCCTGCGCGGAGGCCGACGTCATCATGGTGCTCGTGCCCGACACGGAGCAGAAGCGCACCTACGACGCCGACATCGCGCCGCACCTGACGGCCGGCAAGTGCCTCCTGTTCGCTCACGGCTTCAACATCCGGTTCAACCTCATCACTCCGCCCGCCGACGTCGACGTGGCGATGGTCGCGCCGAAGGGCCCGGGACACCTCGTTCGCCGCACGTACGTCGAGGGCGGTGGCGTGCCCTCCCTGATCGCGGTCGACCAGGACGCAACCGGCCACGCCCACGACATCGCGCTCGCCTACGCGCACGGGATCGGCGCCACGCGCGCCGGCGTGCTGGAGACGACCTTCACCGAGGAGACCGAGACCGACCTCTTCGGCGAGCAGGCCGTGCTCTGCGGCGGCGTGTCGGCGCTGGTGCGCGCCGGCTACGAGACCCTCGTGGAGGCCGGCTACCAGCCCGAGAGCGCCTACTTCGAGTGCCTGCACGAGCTGAAGTTGATCGTCGACCTCATGTACGAAGAGGGCATCACCGGCATGCGCTTCAGCGTCTCGGACACCGCCGAGTACGGCGACTTGACCCGGGGCCCTCGGATCATCACCGAGCAGGTCAAGGGCGAGATGAAGAAGATCCTGACCGAGATCCAAGACGGCACCTTCGCCGCCGAGTGGATCGAGGAGAACGAGATCGGCCGTCCGCGCTACCGCGAGCTGCGCGAGGCCGGCAAGAAGCACCCGATCGAGGACATTGGCCAGAAGTTGCGCACCATGATGCCGTTCGTCTCGGCCGGCAAGCAGAAGGTCTCGGACGTCTCGGGCGGCGACACCGACTAGGTCTTCGTGGACCGGGACTCGGCGTCGGCGACGACGCCCTTCAACAGTCCCGGAAAGACCAGCCCGTGAAACGGGGCGACCGCGTACCAGTAGGCACGCCCGAGCAGTCCGCGGGGTTTGAACAGCGCCTCTTGAGTAACCGTCGTGCCGTGACCGCTCGCGGTGACGATCCACTGCAGCCACGCCTCGCCCGGCAGCACCATCTCGGCGTGGAGGCGCACCAGGTGGGGCGCCGCCTCGATGGCCTCGACCCGCCAGAAGTCGACGAAGTCACCGACGTGCAGCTCGTGGGGGTGACGGCGCCCCCGGCGAAGGCCCGGCCCACCCCAAAGCAGGTCCGAGAACCCCCGCAGGCGCCAGAGCCACTCTCCGCGGTGCCAGCCCTTGTCGCCGCCGAGCGAGGTGATGGCGGCGAAGACGTCGTCGACCGACGCGTCCGAGTGGCGCACTCGTACGTCGCGCAGCTCGGTGCCCCCCGACCATTCCGGGTCGGTGGCGTACTTGCGAAAGGGCTGCAGGTCGGCACTGGTGAAGGTGGTCGGCACCTCGTTGCGCGAGATGACACCGAGCGCCAAGCTGATGGCTTGGCGCAAGGTTCGCTTCGGCGGCCCGAGCAAATCAATGGTCCGCCGGTCGCGCACGACGACCTCGTTCACCAGACTGTCCACCAGCGGGCGCGCGAGCGAGGCCGGAACCGGGGTGACCAGGCCGACCCAGTGGCTCGAGAGGCGCGGCGTCAGGAACGGAACGATGATGACGTGGCGCCGCTTAAGGCCGGCCTCCTCGGCGTAGAGGGACATCATCTCGGCGTAGGTGACGACGTCGGGCCCGCCCATCTCGTAGATTCCCGAGATCGCCTCGGGGGAGTCGATCACCTTCACGAGATAGTCCAGCACGTCCGAGATGGCGATGGGCTGCGAACGGGTCGCCACCCATTTGGGCGCCACCATCATCGGGAGCACCTCGACGAGGTAGCGCAGCATCTCGAAGCTGGCCGAGCCCGATCCGATGATGACCGCCGCGCGTAGCTCGGTGACCGGAATCGGCCCCGCGGCCAGGGCCCTTCCCACGGCGTGTCGGCTCGCGAGGTGGACGCTGAGCGCGGCGTCGTCGACGCCCATGCCGCCCAGGTAGATGATTCGCCCGACGCCCGCGGCCTCGGCGGCCAGTCGGAAGTGCTCGGCGTCGCGTGACTCGTTGGCGGCCCAGTCGTCACTCTGGCCGATTCCGTGCACCAGGTAGACCGCGGTGTCGACGTCCGCCATCGCTGCGTCGAGCGGCCCGTCAATCGAGCCGCGCACGATCTCGACCTCGCCCAACCACGTGACGTCGGCCAGCTTGCCGGGTGTGCGCACCAGACAACGCACCGAGTGTCCGTCCTCGAGCAGGCGCGGTACGAGGCGACCACCGACGTAGCCCGTCGCCCCAGTGACCAGTACTCGACTCATGGACGCTCGGCGGGGGTGCTCACTCCTCAAGCGTACTGGCGGGCCTAGAGGTTCCCGACGACGTAGTTGATGCTCGCGCAGAGCGACGCCACGTCCTCGGGGTCGACGCTGGGGAACATCGCGACGCGAAGTTGGTTGCGGCCGAGCTTGCGGTAGGGCTCGGTGTCCACGACGCCGTTGGCGCGCAGCACCTGGGCGATGACGGCGGCGTCGACGTCGTCGGCGAAGTCGATCGTGCCCACCACGTTGCTGCGCTCGACGGGGTTCTTCACGAACGGTGTCGCGAAGCCCGAGCTCTCGGCCCAGGTGTAGAGGATCTCGGCCGACGTGCGCGAGCGCCCGGCGGAGAACGCCAATCCGCCGTTGTCATTCATCCACCGGACCTGGCTCGCCAGCAAGTGGATCGTGGCCAGCGCGGGGGTGTTGTAGGTCTGGTTGAGTCGGGAGTTGTCGAGGGCGATCTTGAGATCGAGGAACGACGGCGTCCAGCGGCCCGACGAGCCGAGCGCCTCGATCCTCTCGACCGCCGCGGGCGAACAGACGGCGATCCAGAGCCCGCCGTCGGAGGAGAAGGACTTCTGGGGGGCGAAGTAGTAGCAGTCGAACTGCGTGGGGTCCACCGCCAGGCCGCCGGCGCCCGACGTCGCGTCGACTGCGACGAGGCCCGTGGCGCCCTCGGGCCGCTCGATCTTCATCATCACGCCCGTCGAGGTCTCGTTGTGCGTCAGCGCGTAGAGGTCGACTGACTCGTCGGCGAGAGCGTACGGGTGGGTGCCCACGTCGCTGGTGATCACTTGGGGGTCCTTCAAGTGGGGCGCGGCCTTCGCGCAACTCGCGAACTTGCTCGAGAACTCGCCGAAGGTGAGGTGCTGGGACTGGCTCTCGATGAGGTGGAAGGTGGCGGCGTCCCAGAAGCAGGTGGCGCCGCCGTTGCCCAGCAGCACCTCGTAGCCGTCGGGCAGGTTGAACAGGTCACGTAGTCCGTCGCGGACCTCGCCGACTTTGCTGCGCACCGTCGCCTGGCGGTGCGACGTTCCCATGTACGACGTGCCGTCCGCGACGAGGGCGGCGAGTTGCTCGGCGCGAACCTTGGAGGGTCCGGCGCCGAAGCGTCCGTCGCGTGGCAACAGCTCGGTGGGGATCTTGATGGTGTCGGGGGAACTCATAGACTCATTCTTACGGAAAACGAACGGAGCCCCCGATGAGTTCGAGAGTGAGCGACCTTCTCGGTGGTCTCGCCCCCAGCGCCACCCTGGCCGTGGACGGCAAGGCGAAGGCCTTGCGGGCCGCCGGCGAGCCCGTCATCGGCTTCGGCGCGGGCGAACCGGACTTCTTGACGCCGCGCCACATTGTCGAGGCCGCGGCGCGGGCCTGCTACGACCCGGTCAACTACAAGTACACCCCGACCGCGGGCCTGGCGGAGCTGCGCGAGGCGATCGTCGCCAAGTCCCTTCGCGACACCGGCCTCGTGATCACCCCGAACCAGGTGCTGGTCACCAACGGGGGCAAGCACGCCGTCGCGACGACCTTCATGACCAAGCTGAACCCCGGTGACGAGGTCCTGATCCCCGCGCCCTACTGGACCACGTACCCCGAAGCCGTCTACCTAGCTGGCGCCACGCCCGTGCCGGTGATGACCTCGGAGGTGAACGGCTTTCGGGTCACGCTCGACGAGCTCGAGGCCGCACGCACCGAAAAGACCAAGCTGCTGGTGTTCGTCTCGCCGTCGAACCCGTCGGGCGCCGTCGTCC
>JAYSQJ010000107.1:0-1608 GCA_043721635.1 Acidimicrobiales bacterium
AATGTCGTCCTCGCACCACGCCGCAACGACCGACCTAGCGGTTGGCCGCGTCTTCGGTGGGGATCAGGTGACGCGCGGCTCGGGCTTCGTCGACGCGCGAGACCGGCGTCGTCTGAGGCGCGTGGCGGAGCGACTCCGGGTCGTCGATGGCCCGTTGGGCGATGCGCTCGACCGCCTGGGCCAAGGCCTCGATGGTCTGGAGGCTCTCGGTCTCGGTCGGTTCGAACATCAACGCCTCTTCGACGATCAACGGGAAGTAGACCGTCGGTGAGTGGAAGCCCTCCTCCAAGAGCGCCTTCGCTACGTCCAGTCCCCGCACGCCGTATTTCGCCTTCAAGGGCGTCGCCGTGAGCACGCACTCGTGCATGCAGACCCGGTCGTAGGCGGCCGGCAACGTCGCCGCGAGGCGCTGTCGCAGCCAGTTCGCGTTCAGCACGGCGTGCTGGGCGACGCGCGTCAGTCCGTCGCCGCCGTGGACGTTAATGTACGCCAGCGCTCGCGCTAGCACCATGGCGTTACCGTGCCAGCCGTGGACGCGACCGATGGACCTTGTGGGCGTCACCCAATCGAACGTGCCGTCGGCAAGCCGAGTCGCCTTCGGGCCGGGCAGGAAGTCCACGAGGCGCTTCGAGACTGCGACCGGGCCCGCCCCGGGCCCTCCCCCACCATGGGGCGTGGCGAAGGTCTTGTGCAGATTCATGTGTACGATGTCGAAGCCCATGTCACCGGGGCGCACCACCCCGAGGATCGCGTTGAGGTTCGCGCCGTCGTAGTAGAGCAGTCCGCCCACTTCGTGCACCGCGGCCGCGATCTCGGTGATCTCCTCCTCGAAGAGGCCGAGCGTGTTGGGATTGGTGAGCATGATGCCCGCCACGTCGGGACCGAGGGCCGCCTTCAACTTGACGAGGTCGACCAGACCCCGGTCGTTCGACGGGATCGTGGTCACCTGATAGCCCCCAAGGATTACCGATGCGGGGTTGGTTCCGTGGGCCGAGTCCGGAATGAGGATCCGGGTGCGCGCGTCGCCGTTGGCGCTGTGGAATGCGCGCATCAGCAACAGGCCAGTCAGTTCGCCGGCCGCGCCGGCCGCTGGCTGCAGGGTCGCCGCGCTCATGCCGGTCACCGCGCAGAGCCTCTCTTCGACCTGGACGAGCAGTTCGAGCCAACCCTGGGTGAGCGACGCCGGCGCGCCGGGGTGGACCGAGTTGAGGCCCGGATCGGCCGCCACGGCGTCGCAGAACTTAGGGTTGTACTTCATGGTGCACGAGCCGAGTGGATACATCCCGAGGTCGACCGAGAACTGGCGGTGCGAGAGACGCGTAAAGTGACCAACGAGGTCGCGTTCGGAGACCTCGGCGATGGGCACGACGTCGGGATTCAGATGCGCCGGGGGCACGATCTCGGCCAACGGTGTCGCCGGCACGCCCGTCGTGCGTAACTGGAACGCCGAGCGCCCGGGTACCGACATCTCGAAGAGCGTCGGCTCGGTGCCGTGGCCGAGGAGCGGCGCCGACGCGGCGCGGCCCCCGGGCAGGGTCGCCGCCATCAGCGCACCGCCTTTCGAAGCACGTCGACGTAGTGATCGATCTCGTCCTTGGTGCGTCGTTC
>JAYSQJ010000108.1:0-7966 GCA_043721635.1 Acidimicrobiales bacterium
GTCGAGCCGTGGAGCTCTCGGCAGTAGTCGATGCCCGATCCGTCGGGGAGCATGACGTCGAGCAGCACCAGGTCCGGCTTGGCCGACGTCATCAGCTGACGGGCCTGAGCGATGTTGGTAGCGCCCACGACGACGAACCCCTCCACGGTCAGCCCGACGTTGAGCGCGTCCTGGTAGCTCTCCTCGTCCTCGACCACCAGGATCACGCTACGTCGGTCAAGGTCGGTCATGGCGTCCTCGCGGGGCGGTGCCGCAGCGGCGAAGGGCGGCACGGTTCGTCTCGTCAAGGGGGGCTTGCGATCGTCGACGTGCCACGTGGCCAACGTAGGAAGACAGGGTTACCGCAAGGTGAAAAGACCGCTATCGCGAGGTGGTCCAGAGATGAATCTTTCCGAGGTCCTTCGCTGAGGGGGGAGGTATCGAGCCGTGCGCTGTGTTTGACTCGGGAGTGACGTGGGGGGGAATCGTGAGTGAGGCAATGCTGAAGATCGGTCGTGACGAGCACGTCTGGTCGTTCGACGCGAATCGTGAGCCGGTGGTGACGGTCGAGCCGGGCACGGTGCTCGAGATCGAGACGTGGGACTGCTTCACCGGACAGGTACAGAGCGAGAGCGACACCCTCGAGAAAATCGACCTCAATCGGGTCAATAGCGCCACGGGACCGATCGCGGTGCGCGGTGCGGAGCCGGGCGACACGTTGTCGGTCACCCTGCTCGACATTCGGCCCGGTGAGAAGGGAGCAGCGATGTGCATCCCGGGATGGGGACAGCTCATCGACGAGGTCCACTCGCCGACGACTCGTATCTTCACGGTCGCCGACGGCGTCGTCACCATGAACGAGCGAGTGTCGTTCCCGGCCCGTCCGATGTTCGGCGTGATCGGCGTGTCGCCGTCCTCGGGCGACATCACGACGTTCCTCGCCGATCGTCACGGGGGCAACATGGACGATCACGTCAACGGGATCGGTGCGACGATCCACCTGCCGGTCTTCCAATCCGGAGGTCAACTGGCGATCGGCGACATGCACGCGTCGATGGGCGACGGCGAGATCTCGGGCACCGGCGTCGAGATCGGGGGCGTCGGGCTGATTAAGGTCGACGTGATCAAGCACAAGGCCGGTGGGTGGCCCATCACCGAGACACGCGACGCCTTTTACACCCACGGCACGTCGGCGAACAGCATCGACGAGGCCCTGAAGTCGGCGTGCGAGGAGGCCTCGAGACTGCTGGTGGACGAGTGGGGCTTCTCGATGGAGGACGCCTTCATGTTCCTCTCGGTCGCGGGCGACCTCGGCATCGCGCAGTACTGTCATCCGTCGCCGGGCAGCGTGATTGCCCGCATGCGGGTGCCGAAGTTGGCCTCGAACCCGACACCGTTTCGCGCTTGATCAACCCGTGGCGAGAGTGAAGCCCTGATAGGTCGTCGTCGAGCCCAGGTAGCTGCCCGTGGCCGTGCACGACGTCGCGGTGTTGCACACGAGCCCGTACACGCCGCCGTCGACCCCGACGGTGGAGGCCCCCGACGGAAGCTTGACTTGGGTGCCGGCCAACCAGTTGCCGGCAATCTCGTTCACGACGAGGGCCTGATAGTTGCCCACGCCGTCGAGGAACGCCGCGCCGGCGCTGCAGTTGCCGGCCGAAGGGCACGACACCGCGACCACGCCCCCGTTCTTGCCGGCGGCCGGTGCGCCACTCGGCAGCGCGAGTTCGGTGGCCCCACTCCACCGGCCGGCGACCTCACTGACGAGGAAACCCTGGTAGAGCTGTGCGCCGTCGCGGTACTGCCCGCCCGCGCTGCAGTTGCCGATCGAGGGGCACGACAGGCCGCTAAAGCCGTAAAAGAAGACGTGAGGATTGGACGCCGCGCCCGTTGGCATGCTCATTGACGCCGCGCGGCTCCACTGGCCGCTCAGTTCGGTGACCGTGAGTCCCTCGATGGCGCCGGCGGCGTTGGTGTAGCTGCCGAGCGCGGTGCAGTTGGCGTTCGACACACACGAGATCTCGCTCAGGGTCGCACCCGGGAACGCGTTGGCGTCGCCGGGCAGGGCGAGCGGCCGGTCCGGTGCCCACACGCCGCCGACCTCGTTGATGGTCAGCCCGTGCGTGACGCCGTTAGCGTCGACGTAGGACCCGACCGCGCTGCAGTTGCCGGCCGAAGAGCAGGCCAGTTGGTTGATCGAGACGAAGGGATTGACGTTCGCGCCCGCCGGCGCGACGATCTCTCTCGCGCGGCCCCATCGACCTCGAACCTCGCTCACGGCGTAGCCGTCGGCGTGGCCGACCGGCGAGGTCTTGGTGAGGTAGTTGCCGACCGCGCTGCAGTTGCCGGCCGAGGCGCACGACAGCGACCGGACCGTGCTGGTCTGACCCGTGGCCGCTGCGTTCGCCGGCAGCACGACCACTCGGGCGCCGGACCACGACCCCCTCACCTCGCCGGCGACGAAGCTCTGCGAATTGCCACCCTTCTGCTGATAACTACCGCCCACGGCGCAGTTGCGCGCCCGGGCACACGACAGCGCGCTGATGGTCACGGCGGGATTGGCCGCAGCGTCAGCTGGCGCGACCAGTCGCTTGGGTGAGCGCCAAGCGCCGGCCACCTTCTCGAGCAGGAGGCCCTGGGTGTTGCCCGACGCGTCCGCGTAGGCGCCGCCGACAACGCAGTTCCCAGCCGACGGACACGAGAGCGCCGGCAGGTAGCCCTGGGGGAGGCCCGTGGCGCCACTCGGCAGCGCGACGATCCTGGCCGCCGGCCACGTGGGTACGGCGTTGTTCGCCCCAGCCGGGACCGCGACGGTCAGGGTCGCCAGCGAGGCGACGAGCAGCGCGGTACGGGAGAACTTCAATTACTTCACTCCAATGGCTAGCACTTCGCGGGTGGCACCAGATTGCGCAACATTGAACGTGGACGCGATCGTTGGTGGCACTCCGACTCGGGTCCTCCTCAGTATAAGAAGGGCGTCGTGCGGGGCGTCGTCGCGCCGCCGTGGCGCAGTGCAGTGCGCCGAGACCATGGCCGGCGGTCGCCTCGACCAAAGCGGGAGTGCCCCGACGACGAATCCTCATCCGAAGAGACGGGGGTCGCTCCCGGCGGCGAGCGGCCGCCACGTAGCGACGGTCGAAGGCCATTCGTGAACGGGCGGCGCACGAATGCTCGATGGACGGCGAGTACTGTCCGCGAGTACCGTGATGGTCGGTGTTCGCCCGGACGGGCGACGTGGGAGGCATGATGGGCGACCAATCGGCGATCGACATTCGCGGCGTCGCGAAGTCGTTTGCGGCGACGACGGTGCTGCATGACATCAACCTCGAAATTCGTGACGGCGAGTTCTTCACGATGCTCGGTCCGTCGGGCTCTGGCAAGACGACACTGCTGCGGATCGTCGCCGGCTTCGAGACGCCCGACGCCGGCACGATCATGCTCCACGGCGATGACGTGACCCAACGTCCGGCTCACCTACGACCGGTCAACACCGTCTTCCAGGACTACGCCCTCTTCCCGCACATGGACGTCGTTACCAACGTCGAGTACGGGCTACGCGTCTCGGGCGTCAAGCGCGACGAGCGCCGAAGGCGCGCAGGCGAGGCCCTGGCGATGGTCCGCCTGGAGGGTTTCGGCGAGCGTCGCCCGGCTCAACTCTCTGGCGGTCAACGCCAGCGAGTTGCTCTCGCCCGAGCAATCGTGAATGAGCCGAAGGTCCTCCTGCTGGATGAACCCCTCGGCGCCCTCGACTTGAAGTTACGCCAAGAAATGCAAACCGAACTCAAGGCGATCCAGCGCCGGATCGGCATCACGTTCATCTACGTGACGCACGACCAGGAGGAGGCGATGGCGATGAGCGACCGAATCGCCATCATGAACAAGGGCGTCATTGAGCAGGTGGGCAGCCCCAAAGAGGTCTACCAGCTCCCGACGACCGCTTTCGTCGCCGGCTTCATCGGAACCTCGAACGTCATCGAGCGCAACGGTCGCGCTCAGTCCCTACGACCTGAGCGGCTGGTCCTGCTGCCGACGTCGTCGGCGCCGTCGGCGGGGGCGCACGCCGAACCCGGGACGGTCACCAACCTCGTGTACCTGGGGATGGTCACCCGCGTCACCGTCCATCTGGACGGGGGTGACGACCTCGTGGCCGTGCAGACGAACGACGGCTCCACCTCGGGCTCGATGGCGGTCGAGATCGGTGATCGGATCCAGGTCACGTGGCAGCTGGCGGATGCGTTTGATCTCGAGTCCGCACTAGTCTGAGCATCCTATGAATCATCTAAGAGCCAGCCCGGGGGGAATAATGAATCAACGTGTGAGCAACAGTGGGAGGCGCGCGGCGGTGGTCCTCTCGGCACTCTCGATCGTGATGGTCGGCGTCGCCACCATCTCATCAGGGGCCGGCGCGTCGTCGGGCCTCACCGCTCCGAACGCGGGGATGAAGCCCCCGGCTTCCGTTGGCAAGGGAGAGGGTCACTTGAAGCTCATCGCGTGGAGCGGCTACGCCCAGCCACAGTGGGTGAAGCCCTTCACGAAGGCGACCGGCTGCGTCGTGGACGCCAAGTACGCCGGCTCGTCGGGCGAGATGGTCGCGCTCATGGCGAACGGTGGGGGTGGCCAGTACGACCTCGTGTCGGCGTCGGGTGACGCCGACCTGCGACTCATCTACAACGGCAGCGTGAAGCCGGTCAACATGTCGCTGATTCCTTCGTGGAAGCAGTTTCGACCATTCCTCCAGTCGCCGAGCTTCAACACCATCAAGGGCGTCCATTTCGGCGTGAGCCTGCAGTTCGGGCCAAACGTGCTTCTCTACTCGACCAAGACGTTCAAGAAGCCGCCGACCTCGTGGGGCGTCCTCTATAGCTCGAAGTACAAGGGCAAGGTCACGGTGCCGAACAACCCGATCCAGATCGCCGACGCGGCGCTCTACCTGATGAAGACCCAGCCCTCGCTCGGCATCACCGACCCGTACGAGCTGACCCAGACGCAGTTCAAAGCCACGATCACACTGCTGAAGGCCCAGAAGCCGCTGGTCCCCAAGTACTGGGGTCAAGCGAGTGATGAGATAACCCTCTTCCAGAGTGGCACGGTCGTCGCGGGAGCCGCGTGGCCGTACCAGACCAACACGCTCCAGGCCGCCAAGGTCGCGGTCGCCGACACGATCCCGACCGAAGGGGCGACCGGATGGGCGGACTCGTGGCTCATGGCGGCAACGGCCCCCCACCCGAACTGCGCGTACAAGTGGATGGCGTGGGTGTCGACTCCGAAGGTCCAGGCCGAGCAAGCCCTCAGTTTCGGCGAGACCCCGGCAAACTCGCTGTCCTGCGCGATCATGGACAAGCTCCAGGCTGGAGGTTGCGCGGCGTATCACGCCGACAAGCCGCAGTCCTACTTCCAGACCATCAAGTTCTGGAAGACGCCGCTGACCACGTGCGACAACGGTCAGAACAATTGCGTTCCCTACAGTGAGTGGACTAACGCCTGGACGCAAATAGCGGGATGACGACTTCGGTCGAGTTGGCCTCGAAGAGTGGAGGGCCTCGCGCCCTCCACTCTTCGGCATTGGCACGCGCTCGGTGGCGCACGGCCTTCCTCCTGTCGCCTCCGCTGCTCTGGTTCCTGGTGATCTACTTCAGTTCGCTGGCCGTCATGCTCGTCACGTCGCTGTGGAGCGTCAACGGGTTCACCAACCTGATCGACCACCACCTGACCACGCAGAACTTCCATCAGATCGCCACCGGGGCGTACCCGACGATCATTGGGCGCACGGTCCTGATCGCCGCCCTCGTGACCATCACCGACGCCGTCGTGGCCTTCCCCTTCGCCTACGCAATGGCGCGAGTGGCGACGCAGCGCATCCAGCGAATCCTGCTCGTAGCGGTCCTCCTGCCCCTCTGGGCCAGCTACCTGGCAAAAGTCTTCGCCTGGACCTCGATCTTGATCAACGGAGGTGCGCTGAACTGGACCTTCGCCAAGCTCGGCCTGCCTGCGCCGAACCTCGGTTTCACGAACGGCGCGATGTGGATCGTCTTTTGCTACATCTGGCTGCCCTACATGATTGTCCCGATCTACGGCGCACTGGAAAGGCTCCCCTCTTCGCTGCTCGACGCGTCGGCCGACCTCGGGGCGTCGTGGTGGTCCACGTTTCGTCGGGTGATACTGCCCCTCGTGATGCCGGGCCTCATCGCCGGCTCCATCTTCACCTTCTCGTTGACGCTCGGTGACTACGTGACACCGCTTTTGATCGGCGGGTCGAACTCCACCTTGATCGGCAACGCGATCTACGAGAACCTACTGACCGGGGGCAACCTTCCGCTCGCCGCGGCCCTCTCGACGATCCCGATCGCCGTGATGGTCGTCTACCTGCTCGTCGCGAAGCGACTCGGCGCATTCGAGGCTTTGTGATCCGGGCCCGACTCGCCCGCGCCGGCCTGTGGCTTTGGGTCCTGGGGGTGTTGTTCTTCCTCTTCGCACCAATTCTCACGATCATCCTGTTCGGCTTTGACCGGTCGGTCATCGAGACGTGGCCGATACGCCACTGGACGCTGTCGTGGTACTCGGTGGCGTGGCACGACCCCCAGGTCCGCTCCGCCTTCGTACTCTCACTGAAGGCGGCGTTCGCGGCAACGATTCTGTCGCTCGTGCTCGGCTCGCTGGCGGCCTTCGGAGTGCATCGCGCCCGTTTCTTCGGCCGAGACTCCATCTCCCTTCTCCTGATCCTGCCCCTGGCGCTGCCGGGCATCATCACCGGTGTGGCGCTCAACTCGGCCTTCCAGTGGGCGGGGATCCAACTGTCGATCTGGACCGTCATCGTTGGTCACGCCACCTTCTGCATCGTGGTGATCTACAACAACGTCATCGCCCGGTTGCGCCGGACGTCGAACACGCTCCTCGAAGCCTCGGCCGACCTCGGTGCCACTGGCGTCCAGACCCTCCGTTTCGTCACCCTCCCCACGATCGCGACCGCGCTGGTGTCGGGTGCGTTGTTGGCGTTCGCGCTCAGCTTCGACGAGGTCATCGTCACGACCTTCACCGCGGGCGCGCAGAACACGCTTCCGATCTGGATCTTCGGGGCGATTCGCCTCGGCCAGCAGTTGCCCGAGGTCAACGTCGTTGTCACGATGGTCGTGGTGTTGATGTTCATCCCCATCCTGATCGCAGCACGACTCACCGGTAGTGAGAACTTCGCGCCCCGCGTAGCGGTGGGCCCGCCCAAGTAGCGTCGACCGGCGCTACTCCCTCTTGGGCTTGTACGAGACGTCACCGCTGTGGTTGGTGTCCATCTCGTCGACCAGGTCGGAACGGACCACCCGCTGGCTGTCCTCCACCTCGAGCATGAACTCCCTCGGGGCTTCCTCGAGCATCATGAGGGCCTCGGCCGCGCCGGGCGTGGCGCGCAGGAGCTCGTCGAGCTTGCGCTGCGTGGCCGCCTGCTCGCGTCCCTGGGTGTGTTGGATGGTGAAGACCATGAGCAGCGTCACCGACGACACGGTCACCTCGAACGTGGTGACCCAGGCCCGGGGGAATCCGATCGCCACTCCAACGACCAGCATCACGGCGATGGCGGCGACAACGCTGACTGACACGATGGGCAGCGAGGAGTAGTAGTCGATGCGGTAGAGCAGCTTGCTCATGACGGGCAACTGTGAGGTCCGCTTCTTGATGGACCGGCGCGAGCTGGCCATCTCGTCTTGGTACTCGTTGATCGTGTCCTCGTCGAAGGTTGGCGGGCGCGCTGGCCCGTCGTGCTTGAGGAAGTCGCCGAAGGTCACCGCCACGTCGTCGGGCGTTGCGTGTCGCCTTGTCCGGTCAAGTGCCGCATTATGCAATCCTTTTCTTACTTTCATGGAAGTCCTTCGCTGAGTTGGTTGAACCGATGTCGTTGGCGACGAGGAAGTGGACGCGGGAGTTACGGGTGGCGAGTTATCGGCGCTCGTGGCCCACGGGGACGACGATCTCACGAGCGACGGGCGTCCGGCAATGGACG
>JAYSQJ010000109.1:0-12095 GCA_043721635.1 Acidimicrobiales bacterium
CGTCGACGTCGCCCAGGAGCTCATCGTCAAGGAGTTCGACTGCGGCACCGCCCGGGGCTTGTGGGTCGAGCACGTCACGGCCGACACCCGCGGTCAGCGTGCCCACCTCGAGACCAAGCTGTGGGGTCGGGTCGTCGCCGAGGACGTCACGCTCAGTGACGGCACCACCCTGACGTCGGGCACCATGCTCATGGTCGACGACGTCGAGCGGCTTCGCGAGGACTCGGCGGTGACGCGCGTGCGCGTGCGTACCACCCTCACCTGTGACGCCGTCCAGGGCGTCTGTGCCGCGTGCTACGGCCTGTCGCTCGCCACCCACCAGTTGGTCGAGCTCGGAGAGGCCGTCGGCGTCATCGCCGCGCAGTCGATCGGCGAGCCCGGCACCCAGCTGACGATGCGCACCTTCCATTCCGGTGGGGTGACCGAGAGTGACATCACCCACGGCCTGCCGCGCGTGGTCGAGTTGTTCGAGGCCCGGACCCCGAAGGGCGCCGCCAAGGTGGCGGAGTTCTCGGGCGTCGTGCGCGTCGAGCTCGTCGGACGAGAGCGCAAGGTCACGGTCGTCGGCAACGACGGCGAGCTCCAGGAGGAGTCGATCTCGATCGCTCGTCACCTACTCATCGAGGATGGCCAGGAGGTCGAGGTCGGCACGCCGCTGCACGACGGCCCCCTCGACCCCAAGCTCATGATGAAGTTCCGAGGGACCCGCGAGACCCAGCAGTACCTCGTCGAAGAGGTCCAGAACGTCTACCGGGACCAGGGCGTGTCGATCCACGACAAGCACATCGAGTTGATCGTTCGCCAGATGACCCGTCGCGTCCAGATCGTGGACGCCGGCGAGTCCCCGTGGCTGCCCGGTGCGATGGTCGACGTCAAGCTCTTCAACGACACCAACGACAAGATCGAGGCGAGCGGCAAGGATGCCGCCGACGGTCGCGCCCAGTTGATGGGCATCACCAAGGCGTCGCTGGCGACCGATTCGTGGCTGTCCGCCGCGTCGTTCCAGGAGACGACCCGCGTCCTGACCGAGGCCGCGATCGAGGGCAAGCGCGACCACCTCGTGGGCTTGAAGGAGAACATCATCATCGGCAAGCTCATCCCCGCCGGATCGGGCCTGGAGTACTACAACAAGCGAGAACTTCGCCTCGACATGCCCGACGCCGAGCTGCTGCCGGCCTGGGCCCAGGTGTCCGACGACGATCTCGACCTGGCGAGCCTGTTGGGCGAGCTCAGCGGTGACGACTCCTTCAGCGCCGACTTGTCGGCGTTCCAGAACATCGGGACGGCCACTTACGACGAGTCGGCCCTGCCCGAAAATGACGTCGCCAACCCCGAAGACGAGCTTGGCGGACGGGCGATCTAGCGGTTCGCCGGCGGCCGGTCCCCCGGGGCCGGCGGCTGGCTTGGCGTTGCGAGGTGGTTTGTCGTAGGATGGACAGTCCGCGTGCCGATGTCACTGGCACGTTCCCAGAACGAAGTAATAACTAGAAGAGGTTCCGCGTGCCCACAATCGCACAGTTGGTCCGAAAGGGCCGACAGGACAAGGTCTCCAAGACCAAGACGCCGGCCCTGAAGGGGGCCCCGCAGCGCCGCGGCGTCTGCACCCGCGTCCACACGGTCACGCCCAAGAAGCCCAACTCCGCGCTGCGAAAGGTCGCCCGCGTGCGCCTCACCTCGGGCGTCGAGGTCACCGCCTACATTCCCGGCGTCGGCCACAACCTCCAGGAGCACTCGATCGTGCTGGTGCGTGGTGGACGCGTGAAGGACCTTCCCGGGGTCCGCTACAAGATCATCCGCGGCGCGCTCGACACCTCTGGTGTGCGCGACCGCAAGCAAGCCCGCAGCCGCTACGGCGCGAAGAGGGAGAAATAATGCCTCGCAAAGGCCCGGCCGTACGTCGCGAAGTGCCCGTCGACCCGATCTACAAGTCGGTCCTCGTGACCCAGCTCACCAACAAGATTCTCGAGCGCGGCAAGCGCACCATCGCCGAGCGCATCGTCTACACCGCCCTCGAGACCGTCGAGCAGAAGACCGGCACGGACCCCGTCGCCACGTTGAAGCGCGCCCTCGAGAACGTCCGGCCCGAGCTCGAGGTGAAGAGCCGTCGAGTCGGCGGCACCACCTACCAGGTCCCGATGGAGGTTCGCCCCCGCCGCGCGACCACGCTCGCCATCCGCTGGCTGACCGACTTCGCCAAGAAGCGCCGCGAGAAGACGATGGCCGAGCGCCTCGCCAACGAGATCATCGACGCCAGCAACGGCGTCGGTGCCGCGGTGAAGCGCCGGGAGGACGTGGCCAAGATGGCCGAGTCCAACAAGGCCTTCGCGCACTACCGCTGGTAAACGAAGAAAGCAATTGAAATGACGGCTCGCGCTATCCCCCTGGACAAGGTCCGCAACATCGGCATCATGGCGCACATCGACGCCGGCAAGACCACGACGACTGAGCGCATCCTCTTCTACACCGGCAAGAACTACAAGATCGGCGAGGTGCACGAGGGCGCGGCGACCATGGACTGGATGGTCCAGGAGCAGGAGCGCGGCATCACCATCACCTCGGCCGCGACCACCACCTACTGGAACGGTTACCGCATCAACATCATCGACACCCCGGGCCACGTCGACTTCACCGTCGAGGTCGAGCGGTCGCTGCGCGTGCTCGACGGCGCCGTCGCAGTCTTTGACGCCGTGGCCGGCGTGGAGCCCCAGACCGAGACCGTCTGGCGCCAGGCCAACAAGTACAACGTGCCGCGAATCTGCTTCGTGAACAAGATGGACCGTACCGGTGCCGACTTCTTCCGCTGCGTCGAGATGATCGAGGACCGCCTCGACTGCACGCCGGCCGTCATCCAGCTGCCGATCGGCGCCGAGGGCGGGTACCTCGGCATCATCGACATCTGCTCGATGACCGCGACGATCCACCACGACGAGCACGGCGAGAAGGTCGAGGTCATCGACATCCCCGACGAGTACCAGGAGCAGGCCGCCGCGTACCGCGTCAAGCTCCTCGACATCCTCACCACGTTCGACGACCACCTCATGGAGAAGGTCCTCGGCGACGAGGAGATCTCGACCGCCGACATCCGCACGGCGCTGCGCCACGGGACCCTCGAGGGCCTCTGCGTACCGATCCTGAACGGATCGGCCTTCAAGAACAAGGGCGTCCAGCCCATGCTCGACGCCGTCGTGGACTTCCTGCCCTCGCCGATCGACCTGCCCCCGACTCAGGGGACCAAGCCCGGCAAGGACGAGGCGATCGAGCGCAAGCCCTCCGACGACGAGCCCTTCAGCGCGCTCGCCTTCAAGATCCAGACCGACCCCTACGTCGGCAAGCTGACGTACCTGCGCGTTTACTCGGGCACCCTCGAGAAGGGCGACACCGTCGTCAACACCACCCGGGGCATGAAGAAGGAGCGCCTGGGGCGCCTCTTGCTGATGCACGCGAACAACCGCGAGGACCTCGACACGATCCGCACCGGCGACATCGTCGCCGCCGTCGGCCTGAAGCAGGTCACGACCGGCGACACGCTCAGCTCGGTCGATCAGCCGATCCAGCTCGAGACGCTCACCTTCCCCGAGCCCGTCATCCACGTCGCCGTCGAGCCCAAGACCAAGGCCGACCAGGACAAGTTGGGCAAGGCCCTCTACTCGCTCTCCGAGGAGGACCCGACGTTCCGCGTGCGCACCGACGAGGAGACCGGCCAGACCGTCATCTCGGGCATGGGCGAACTGCACCTCGAGGTGCTGGTGGACCGCATGCTGCGCGAGTTCGCGGTGGACGCCAACGTCGGCAAGCCGCAGGTGGCCTACCGCGAGACCGTGCGCAAGACCGTCACCAAGGTCGAGGAGAAGTACGTTCGCCAGACCGGCGGCCGGGGTCAGTACGGCCACGTCGTCATCACGCTCGAGCCCACGGGCCCCGGCGGCGGCTACGAGTTCGTCGACGAGATCACCGGCGGGGTCATCCCCAAGGAGTACATCCAGCCGGTGAACCAGGGCATCACCGAGGCCCTGACCGCCGGGGTCCTCGCGGGCTACCCGGTCGTGGACGTGCGCGTGCGCCTCACCTACGGCAGCTACCACGACGTCGACTCCTCGGAGATGGCCTTCAAGATCGCCGGATCGATCGCGGTGAAGAAAGCCGCCCGCCTCGCGAGCCCCGTCCTGCTCGAGCCGATTATGGCCGTCGAGGTCGTGACGCCCGAGGACTACATGGGCGACGTCATCGGCGACCTGTCGAGTCGCCGGGGCCGCATCGAGGGCATGGACCAGAACGGCAATAGCCAAGCAATTCGGGCACTTGTGCCCCTAGCTGACATGTTCGGCTACGCTACTGACCTGCGTTCTCGTACTCAAGGGCGCGCGACGTACACCATGCAGTTCCATTCGTACGCGGAAGTTCCGGACTCGATCGCCAAGGAGATCGTGGCCAAGGCCACTGGCGCGTAGGAAGCTGGGAAACCAGTGAAAACAAGGTCCAAACCGTAGTCGGGGCGGGCCGAAGCAAACACGACGGGTCCGCGGAGGTCCCGTTTCTAGAGAGAAAGTTAGTCCCCGACAATGGCAAAGCAGAAGTTCGAGCGCACCAAGCCGCACGTAAATATCGGAACCATGGGTCACATCGACCACGGCAAGACCACCCTGACCGCGGCGATCACCAAGGTGCTGTCCACCCGCCTCCCGGGCACCGCCTTCACGCCCTTCGATCAGATCGACAAGGCCCCCGAAGAGCGCCAGCGCGGCATCACCATCTCGATCGCCCACGTGGAGTACGAGACGTCCAAGCGCCACTACGCCCACGTCGACATGCCCGGCCACGCCGACTACATCAAGAACATGATCACTGGCGCCGCCCAGGTCGACGGCGCGATCCTCGTGGTCGCCGCGACCGACGGCCCCATGCCCCAGACCCGCGAGCACGTGCTGCTCGCGCGCCAGGTGGGGGTGCCCTACATCGTCGTGGCCCTCAACAAGGCCGACATGGTTGACGACGAGGAGCTCCTGGAGCTCGTCGAGATGGAAGTGCGCGAGCTGCTCACGAGCTACGGCTTCCCCGGCGACGACACCCCGATCATTCGGGTCTCCGCGCTGAAGGCCCTCGAGGGCGACGAGGCTGCCGGCGACCAGGTGATGGTGCTCATGGACGCCGTCGACACCTGGATCCCCGAGCCGGAGCGCGCCACCGACAAGCCCTTCCTCATGTCGATCGAGGACGTCATGTCCATCACCGGTCGTGGCACCGTCGTGACCGGCAAGGTCGAGCAGGGTGTCGTCAAGGTCGGCGACGAGGTCGAGATCGTGGGCCTGCGCCCGACGACCAAGACCGTCGTCACCGGCATCGAGATGTTCCGCAAGCTCCTGGACCAGGGCCAGGCCGGCGACAACCTCGGCGCACTGCTGCGTGGCACGAAGAAGGAGGACGTCGAGCGTGGCCAGGTGCTCTGCAAGCCCGGTTCGATCACCCCGCACACCGTCTTCGAGGCCTCGGTCTACGTGCTCACCAAGGAGGAGGGCGGCCGACACAAGCCGTTCTTCGCGAACTACCGTCCGCAGTTCTACTTCCGCACGACCGACGTCACCGGCACCATTGAGTTGCCGACCGGCACCGAGATGGTCATGCCCGGCGACAACACCGAGATGACCGTGACCCTGGGCAAGCCGATCGCCATGGACGAGGGCTTGACCTTCTCCATTCGCGAGGGTGGCCGCACCGTGGGCTCGGGTCGCGTCGTCAAGATTCTGAAGTAGGAGTCATGGCTGACAACCGACAGATGATACGAATCCGGCTGAAGGCCTTCGACCACGGCATCCTGGACCAGTCCTGCGCGAAGATCGTCCAGACGGTGGAGCGCACGAACGCCAAGGTTCAGGGCCCCGTGCCGCTGCCGACCGAGAAGCACCGCTACACGGTGGTTCGCGGCCCGCACAAGCACAAGGACAGTCGTGAACACTTCGAGATGCGCGTCCACAAGCGCCTCCTCGACATCGTGGACCACACCGCCAAGACGGTCGACTCGCTCCAGCGCCTCGACTTGCCGGCCGGCGTGGACATCGAGATCAAGATCCGCCAGGTCTAGTCACCGGACCCGCCAGCCACTTTGCGCTGGCGAGGCCCGATGGTGTACCGTTAATGGCCCCGTCTTTGCAGGCGGGCGGAACAAATGATGTGTTCAGTCGCCTGTGAAAGGGAACGCTGAACCGAACAAGTCGAGCGCTCCGTTCGGGTTTATGGCCCGGCGGAGCGTCTGTGTGTCGGATGAACCGATTCGCAGAACAGTAGAGGAGAGGCAAACGTGGCGACCAAAGCGATCGTCGGCGAGAAGGTGGGCATGACCCAAGTCTGGGACAGCCACAATCGGGCCATCCCGGTGACCGTTGTCCGGGTCAGCCCAGCTCGCGTCGTCCAGGTGAAGACCCCCGAGAAGGAGGGCTACTCGGCCCTCCAGGTCACGTGGGGCACCCGGCGCACGTCGACTCTGTCCAAGCCCGAGCTCGGCCACTTCGACAAGGCCGGCGTGACGCCGGGCAAGAAGCTCGTCGAGCTGCGCATTGACGACGTCTCGGGGTACACGGTGGGCCAGGAGATCCTGGCCGACTCATTCGAGAAGGGCGAGATGATCGACGCCACGGCCGTGTCCAAGGGCAAGGGCTTCGCTGGCGCCATGAAGCGCCACAACTTTTCCGGCCAAGGCGCCGCTCACGGCAACCACAAGCACCACCGCGCTCCAGGATCCATCGGTGCCTGCGCGACCCCCGGACGCGTCTTCAAGGGTACGAAGATGGCCGGTCGCATGGGTGGCGGCCAGGTCACGACCACGAACCTCGAGATCGTCGGCGTCGACGTTGAGCGCAGCCTCGTGCTGGTCAAGGGCGCCGTGCCCGGACCACGCGGCGGAGTCGTCGTGCTCCGCACGTCGGTGAAGAACCCAATGAAGGCCGGAGGCGCACGATGAGCGAAGTGTTCACCCTGCGCGGACCGATCAAGAAGGATCGCCCCGCCCCCCAGAGCCGCTCGGTCACCCGCAAGGGCCTCGACGGCACCGAGCTCGGCACCGTCGCCCTCGAGCCGACGATCTTCGGCATCGAGCCCAACATGGCGGTGCTGCACCAGGTCATCAAGGCCCAACTCGCCGCCAAGCGCTCCGGCACCCAGTCGACCAAGACGCGCAAGGAAGTCCGCGGTGGTGGCAAGAAGCCGTTCAACCAGAAGGGCACCGGTGGGGCCCGTCAGGGGACCATCCGCGCGCCGCACTACCCGGGTGGTGGCATCGCCCTCGGGCCCAAGCCGCGCAAGTACGACCAGAAGACGCCGAAGAAGATGATCCGACTGGCCCTCTACTCGGCCCTGTCGGACCGCGCCGCCCTCGAGCGTGTCGCGCTCGTCGACAGTTTCGGGAGCTGGTCGGCTCCTCGGACCAAGGAGGCGGTCAGCTCGCTCGAGGCCCTCGGCCTGGTGGGCAAGATCCTCGTGGTGCTGAGCCGCGACGACGCGGTCGCCCTGCGCTCGTTCCGCAACCTCATGAACGTCAAGACCATCGACGCGGGCGAGATCA
Organism: Acidimicrobiales bacterium; assembly: GCA_043721635.1. Lineage (GTDB taxonomy): Bacteria > Actinomycetota > Acidimicrobiia > Acidimicrobiales > RAAP-2 > RAAP-2. The sequence continues at coordinate 7,553 of JAYSQJ010000109.1, forward strand.
ACGCCTACGACGTCCTCGACTCGGACTGGGTGCTCTTCACCGACGCCACCTTGCCCCTCGCGAAGGAGCCCAGCTGATGCGCGACGCCATGAGCATCCTGATCCGTCCCGTCGTCTCGGAGAAGACCTACGGCCTGATGGACAACCACACCTACGTGTTCGTCGTCGACCCCCGCGCGACCAAGATTGACGTGCGTAACGCCGTCGAGCAGACGTTCAACGTGAAGGTCACCAACGTCAACACTCTCAACCGCAAGGGTAAGACGACGCGCAACCGTCGCACCGGTGTCGTGGGCTCACGCCCCGACACGAAGCGGGCCATCGTCACCCTGAAGCAGGGCGACACGATCAACCTCTTCGAAAGCTAAGGACCGCCATGGCACTGCGTCAACGCAAACCCACCAGTCCCGGTCGTCGCTTCCAGACCGTCTCGGACTTCGCCGAGATCACCAAGTCGTCCCCGGAGAAGTCGCTGCTCGCGCCCAAACCCAAGACGGGTGGACGCAACGCCAACGGTCGCAAGACCTCGCGTCACCGTGGCGGCGGCCACAAGCAGCAGTACCGGATCATCGACTTCAAGCGCAACAAGGACACCGTCCCGGCGAAGGTCGCGGCCATTGAGTACGACCCCAACCGGACGTGCCGCATCGCCCTGCTGCACTACCTCGACGGCGAGAAGCGCTACATCCTCGCTCCGAACGGCCTGAAGGTCGGCGATTTCGTGGAGTCGGGTCCCAAGGCCGACATCCGCGCCGGCAACTCGCTCCCGATGCGCTTCATCCCCACCGGTTCAACGGTCCACAACGTGGAGCTGCGCCCCGGTGGCGGCGGCAAGATGGCGCGCAGCGCCGGCATGAGCGTCCAGATCGTGGCGAAGGAGGGCGGCTACGCCACCCTGCGCCTGCCCTCGACCGAGATGCGCCGCGTGCCGATCGACTGCCGCGCGACGCTCGGCACGGTCGGCAACTCCGAGCACGAGCTCATCAAGATCGGCAAGGCCGGACGCAACCGCTGGAAGGGCATTCGCCCCCAGACGCGTGGTGTCGCCATGAACCCGGTCGACCATCCCCTCGGTGGTGGCGAGGGCAAGACGTCCGGTGGACGTCACCCCGTCTCGCCCTGGGGTCAGCCCGAAGGTCGTACGCGTCTGCCAAAGGCATCAGACGCGCTCATTATTCGTCGTCGCCGTGGACGCGGCTCGCGGAGGTAGGTAGAAAATGTCACGCAGCTTAAAGAAGGGCCCCTTCATCGATGCCCACCTCCTGAAGAAGGTGGACGCGATGAACGCGGCCAACGAGAAGAAGGTCATCAAGACCTGGAGCCGTCGTTCGACGGTGATCCCCGACATGGTCGGACACACCTTCGCCGTCCACGACGGGCGTCGCCACGTGCCGGTCTTCGTCAACGAGTCGATGGTCGGCCACAAGCTCGGCGAGTTCGCCCCGACGCGGACCTTCCGGTTCCACGCCGGCCAGGAAAAGACGGGTAAGCGCTGATGACCGGCCCTAAGACCAACGAGCGGCCGGGAACCCGCGCCACGCTGCGCGGCTACCACATGTCCGCGAGCAAGGCGCGCGTCGTGCTGAACCTCATCCGTAACGAGGACGTCACGACCGCGCAGGACATCCTGGCGGGCACGACCCGCGAGGCCGCCGACGTGATCGGCAAGGTACTGGCCTCGGCCGTCGCCAACGCCGTGAACAACGACGGTATGCAGGCTGACGAGCTCTTCGTCTCGGCCGCCTACGCCGACGAGGGCGTGACCATGAAGCGCTTTACTCCCCGTGCGCGCGGGCGCGCCGGCCAGATCCGCAAGCGCTCGTGCCACATCACCGTCATCGTGTCGCGCCTCGACGACGACCGCCTCGACGTCCTGCGGGCCGCTCGCTCGGCGCAGGCCGCCGTGTCGCGCACTCGCCGAGTCGCGTCGTCGCGTCGCCGCGCCGACCAGCAGGCGAGCCTCAACAAGCGAGAGACCGCCGCCGCGGAGGCCGCGGAGACCCAAGAGACCGAGGCGCTCGAGAACGAGGCCGCGCAGATCGAGGCCGAGCAGATCGAGTCCCAGGAGACCGACGCAATCGAGTTCGACACCGTCGGCAACGGGGGCGGGGTTGACGAGGTCGACGTGAACGTCGCCGAAGGCGACGTCGTGGGCGGCGCGGTCCAAGAGACGGAAGCCGGGCAGACCCCAGCCGACGAGACGGTGTCGCACGACGCCACTGAGGAGACGAAGTAATGGGTCAGAAGGTAAACCCCTACGGTTTCCGCCTCGGGATCACGACGGACTGGAAGTCGCGCTGGTTCAAGGAGCGCGGCTACAAGGACCTCGTCATCGAGGACTGGAAGATCCGTGACTACCTGACGAAGCAGCTCGAGAGCGCGGCGGTCAGCCGCATCGAGATCGAGCGCAACTCGGACCGCATCCGCGTCGACATCCACACGGCCCGTCCGGGCATCGTGATCGGACGGCGCGGGGCCGAGGCCGAGCGCCTGAAGAAGGACCTCGAGAAGATCACTGGCCAGAAGAACAAGATCTCGCTGAACATCCAGGAGATCAAGCAGCCCGAACTCGACGCCGCGTTGATCGCCCAGGGGATCTGCGACCAGTTGCTGCGTCGCGTCGCCTTCCGGCGCGCGATGAAGCGTGGTATCCAGACCGTCCAGAAGGCCGGTGCCATGGGCGTCAAGATCCAGGCATCGGGCCGTCTCGGCGGCGCGGAGATGTCGCGTCGCGAGTCCTACCGTGAGGGCCGCGTGCCGCTGCACACCCTGCGTGCGGACATCGACTATGGATTCCGCGAGGCGCGTACCAACACCGGGCGCATCGGCGTCAAGGTCTGGATCTACAAGGGTGACATCCTCCCCTACCAGTTGACCAACGACGAGAAGATCGTGCGCGAGGCGGCCATGGCCGCCGGTGACGCCGTTCCCTTGTCGGCCGGTGCGGCCGGCGGCGCCCCCAAGGGCGTCGTTCGGGCCGGTGGCGGACGCCGCCGCGTCGAGGCCGAGCCCGTTGTCGAGGAAGTCGTCGCCGAGGAAGTCGTCGGCGAGGAAATCATCGTCGACGCGGTCCCCGCCGACCTGCTCGGCGCCACCCCTGAGGTCGAGGCCCAGCTGAGCGTCGAGGAAGAGATCGAGCGCCGCACCGCCCAGGAGCACAACGACACCCCGCACTTCCGAAAGGACGCTGAGTAATCATGTTGATGCCCCGCAAGGTAAAGCACCGCAAGCAGCACCGTGGCCGCATGCCCGGCAACGCCAAGGGTGGCGTTGAGCTCAGCTTCGGCGACTTCGGCATCCAGGCCCTCGAACGGGGCTGGATCACCGCTCGCCAGATCGAGGCCGCTCGTATCGCGATGACCCGGCACGTGAAGCGTGGCGGCAAGGTCTGGATCCGCGTCTTCCCGGACAAGCCCGTCACCCAGAAGCCGGCCGAGACCCGCATGGGATCGGGCAAGGGCAACCCCGAGTTCTGGGTCGCCGTCGTCAAGCCCGGTCGCATCATGTTCGAGCTCGGCGGTGTCGACGAGACGCTGGCGCGCGCCGCCATGGAGCGCGCCATCCAGAAGCTGCCGATCAAGGCCAAGTTCGTCATTCGTCCCGGCACCCACGGGACCTCGGAGGTGACCATCTAATGGCAACCACCAAAGAACACCTCGCCGAGATGCGCCTGTTGGGCGATCACGAGCTCGTGGAGCGCCTCGTCGAGGCCCGTCGCGAGCTCTTCAACCTGCGCTTCCAGATGGCCACCGGCCAGTTGGACAACTCGGCCCGCCTGGGACTGGTGCGCAAGGACATCGCGCGCCTGTCGACGTTCATGCGTGAGCGCGAGATCGCGGCCGCCGAAGCCATTGGAGAAGGTGAGTAGTCATGACTGACTCAACGAACGAAACTACCCGGGAGAACCCGCGCAAGGTCCGTGAGGGCGTCGTGGTGTCGGACAAGATGAACTCGACGCTGGTCGTCGCGGTGAATGAGCGCGTGAGCCACCCCCGCTACGGCAAGACCGTGCAGCGCACCAAGAAGCTCTACGTCCACGACGAGAAGAACGAGGCCAAGGTCGGTGACAAGGTGCGCGTCCAGGAGACCCGCCCCCTGTCGAAGCTGAAGCGTTGGCGCCTGACCGAGATCGTGGAGCGTGCTCGATGATCCAGCAGGAATCGCGTCTCAAGGTCGCCGATAACAGTGGCGCGAAGGAAGTCCTCTGCATCCGCGTGCTCGGTGGATCGCGCCGCCGCTACGCCTCGATTGGTGACGTCTTCATCGCTACGGTGAAAGAAGCCATCCCCGGGGCCGCGGTGAAGAAGGGCGACGTGGTTCGCTGCGTCGTCGTACGCACGTCCAAGGAGAAGCGCCGCCCCGACGGCTCCTACATCAGGTTCGACGAGAACGCGGCAGTCTTGATCAACGACCAGCTCCAGCCGCGCGGCACCCGGATCTTCGGCCCCGTCGGTCGTGAGCTTCGCGACAAGAAGTTCATGCGCATTATCTCACTGGCACCGGAGGTGCTGTAATGAAGATTCGTAAGGGTGACGACGTGCTCG
>JAYSQJ010000110.1:0-3182 GCA_043721635.1 Acidimicrobiales bacterium
TGTTCAGGTAGCACTTGAACATGCCGTCGGCGACGGCCTTGGGGATATCGGCGTCCTCGAGGATGATGTTGGCCGACTTACCGCCGAGTTCCAGCGACACTCGCTTCACCGACTCCGCGGCGATCGCCATGACGCGCTTGCCCGCCCGGGTCGAACCGGTGAAGGACACCATGTCGGTCTTGGGGTGCGCCACGAGCGCCTCGCCGACCACCGGACCCAGCCCCGTGACCATGTTGAAGACGCCCTTGGGGAGTCCGACCTCGTTGATGATGTCAGCGAGGATGAAGGCATTGATCGGAGCGACCTCACTGGGCTTCAGCACCACCGTGCACCCAGCGGCCAACGCCGCGGCGACCTTGAGCGAGATTTGGTAGAGCGGATAGTTCCAGGGCGTGATCGCCGCGACCACGCCGGCCGGCTCGCGAACGAAGGTCGAGTTGCCGACCTCCTCCTCCCACACGAACTCCGCAGCGCGCGTCGCGTTCTCAGAGAAGGCCATCGTCGGCAGTCCCACCTGGATCCCCTTGGAGAGCGCGAGCGGCATGCCCACTTCGTTGGCGATGACCAGGGCGAGCTCGTCGCTTCGCTCCGCGAGCTTCTCCGAGATGCGCATCAGGAACTCACCGCGCTCCTTGGGACTGGTGTTGGACCATGCGGTGAAGGCGGCCGCGGCCGCTTCGACGGCGGCGTTGGCCTCTTGGACCGTGCCGGCGGGGATGGTGGCGTACAGCTCGCCGGTGCCCGACGTGGTCACGTCGAGAGTGTCGGTCGAGACGGCCTTCACCCACTCCCCGTTGATGTAGAACGAATCACGGACGATGGTCATTGGTTCTCTCCATTCGAACCTCGCGCGAGGTACCTATCGCGAAATCTACACGTCGGCGCCGTCACGGTGCCAAAAAGGAGACCGGCCCGCTCGCGAATGGACCGCGAGCGGGCCGGTGCACTTTGGGGTGAGCGACGGGGGTCGAACCCGCGGCCTCCAGGACCACAACCTGGCGCTCTAACCAACTGAGCTACGCCCACCAAGTCGTTCCAGTATTGCACAGCACTTGGCGCCCTCGTCAATGTCGGATGCACCGTTCGGTACGATTGGGAAGAGCCCCTGTAGCTCAACTGGATAGAGCAGACGGTTTCTACCCGTCAGGCTGCGGGTTCGACTCCTGCCGGGGGCACTAATGACCACCCCGTCGACCGTTGGCGACGGAGGCGACAATCCGCCTACTGGGTCGGTTGCGCAACGGATCCCTGCGCGCCGCCGACCGTTGTCCTCGTCCGTTGGACGGGTGACGAGCTCGGTCAGAGGGGCCAGGGGCCGACGCCGCCGAACCGCTGGGGCTTTATGAGGATGACGTGGCTCCCGGGCGGATCGTCCACCAGCGGGAAGTTCCCGCCGGGACCGAGGTAGACCTTGGCCAATCGTTGCAGGAGATCTGGCGCCCCACCCCCGACCAGGCGGGCGGTGCCGTAGACGATCAGGTAGTTCGCGAGGCCGACCGCGTGGGCGCCTTTGGCCTCGATGGTCATCGCCACCCTCGGATCCCGGGCGATGTTGGCGACCTTGCGGCCGCCCATGAGGTGGCCGATTACGATCTCGTCGTGCTCGACGCCGATTCACACGGCGCTGAGCTGGGGCTCCCGTCGGGATTGACCGTCACGCCGTGCGCCAACCGGCCCGAGGTCAGCACTTCGCCGATCTCGGGAGTGATGGTCGCCACGACTTTCCTCCTTGTGACGCGCGACGCCTAATGGCGTCGCCTCGAAGTGATCCCCCCGCGGACCCTCCGGACTGCGGGGCGAGGGTCCCGGAGCAACGGTCCGTGGGGCGACTGGCGAATTATATGGAGCACGGACGGCCGTTCGCCCCGATTGACGCGCCTCGGTCGCCACGTTGTCCAGTCCGGCGACTGTTGCGCGAATGACGCGACGAGGACGACGAGCCCTTGCGAACAGCATCACATTGCGGGCGATGAAGGCGTAGGCGGCGGTCCGTGCAACGTGAGGTATGTACATAAGTCAGAGGCCAAGGGCGGACTGGGCTCTGACAAGGGTGCTCGCGATTTCTAACTCCAATTCGAGCTATTTCTAACTGGGTTGCGAAGCCAGTTGCAGGCCAGCGCCGGAGATCTTGTCGAGGGGCGGCCGACTTACGTGCGCAAGCCCTGGGACTTATGTACATTCCTCAACGTCGGGGCGCCGGGATTCGAACCCGGGACCTCCTGCTCCCAAAGCAGGCGCGCTAACCAAGCTGCGCTACGCCCCGCGCCCTCCATCGTTACACATTCGCAAGATTCTCCGCGTCGACTTGTCGGGCTTCGTAGGCTGCGTGCCAGGAGCTGGAGGTGACATGGCCTACGAGTGGATTATCGGCGCATTGGATCAGACCTGGACCTCGATTGACGCCCTGCTCCGTCCTCAGCCTCCCGAGGCCTACGACGCTGCGACGCCCTGCCCCGGTTGGAGCGTGCGCGACGTGCTCAGCCATCTGCTTGGCTTCGAGGAGATGGTGCGCGGCGCCCCGGTGCCCGAGTTCGTGGGTCCCTGGCCCGCGCACGTGCGCAATCCGCTCGGTGAGCTCAACGAGGCCTACGTCGCGGCCCACCGTCACGAGACCGGTCTCGAGGTTCTCAACCAGTTCCGCGAGGCCTCGACGAGGTCACTGGTGGCCCTTCGCCGACTCAACGATGCGGCCTGGGACAAGGTCGGCTGGAGCCCCGAGGGGGAGCGGCCCTATTACCGGTTCCAGGAGACCCGGGTCCTCGACAGTTGGATCCACCTCCAGGACGTCCGCGACGCCCTCTTGCAGCCCGAGGACGACCACGGCGCCGGCGAGGAGATCGTGATCAACCGGTTCGAGGGCGTCCTGCCCTACGTGATTGGCAAGAAAGTCAAGGCCCCCGAGGGGACCCTCGTCCAACTCAACCTCGTGGGCCGACTGGCCCGGACGATCCGAATCGGCATCGTCGACGGCCGGGCTTTGGCGGTCGAGCACGCAGCGAAGGTCCCGGATCTCGAGTTGACCACTCCGGTGGCGCTGTTCTGGCGCCGGGGAGCGGGAAGGATCACCGCCCAGGCCTTCCTCTCGGCCTCGGCGACCGAGGTGCGGGGTTCACGCGAGATGGCCCAAACCTTCGCCGAGGCCCTCGCGATCATGGTCTAGCGGTTCGCGGACGAGCCATTAG
>JAYSQJ010000111.1:0-1693 GCA_043721635.1 Acidimicrobiales bacterium
GTGACGAGGTGCACGACGGCGGTCACCGTGTAGTTGGCTCGGCTGAACAACGTGATCGGCAGGGAGGTACTGGGACCGGTCAACGTGATCGTGCTCGGATCGACTCGGAAGTTGCTCAATTGGCTGGCGAGCGCATCGCTGGCGCGGTTGATCGCCGCCTGTCGGGTGTCGGGGCTACCCGCGATCTCGGCTGAGGCAACGGCGACCCGCAGGTCGTTGCCGACGTTGCTGGACGTGACGGCCTGGCTGTAGGACGCCACTCCGTCGATCAACGTCGTCAGTGTTGAGACGTTGTGGGCCGACCAGGTCGACGGCGACGCGGGGGGGCGCAACGTGCGCTCGGCGGGCGATCCGTTGGTCGCGAGCAGTGCGCTGTCGAACGAGGGCGACAGCGTGGCCAGTTGGACGAAGGGGTTGTGGCGAAAGCCGCTCAAGAGGTCGGTGACGAAGCGGACGGGGGTCTGGGAGACGGGAGCGACGAGGACGACGGTCCGGACCGCCGAAGCGTACGGCGCCTCGAAGTGGAGGAAGTCGAGTGTCGCCAAGGTCAACGCGGCGCGAAGCCCGGGTTCGATAGTCGGGTCGGTGACGAGGCGCGAGAGGGGGCCGTCGATGCTGAGCGCATTGCTCGAGGCATCACCTTGGGGGTGAAAGGGTGCCCCCCACGTCAGCGTCGAGGACGGGGTGGTGGCCAGGGCACTCTCGGGCAGCACCACTTCGCCAATACCAGAACGACGCAGCGCGATCACGTCAGCGAGCGACGGGGTGCCGCTGAGGAGCACCGGACCGTCGACGTAGCGACCGGTCAACGTCTTCAGGAGATTCGAGGAGAGGACGAGTTGCTCGCGCACCTGGTTGGCCAGTCCGTTGGTCGAGAGCCCGGCGAAGTCGATGGTGCCCGGAGGTGCGCCCACCACCTGGTGCAGTGGGCTCGAGAGGGCCTTGATCAAAGAGCCCCGCATCGTCGTGCTCAGGGCACTCGCGCCGGAGAAGTCGCTCAGCGTGCGGTAGTCGGCACTCAGCGTGATCGGGGACGAGTAGTGAGCAATCGCGGAGAGGACCGAGATTGTCCGCTGGGCGTGGGTCCACGATGACGGGTCCAGGGTCTCGATGAGGTCGACCTTCACGGGTTGGGCGACTCTGGTCGCCTGGAGGACCAGGAGCGACCATTTGCTCGTCGTGACCCCCCCGGTCGTCACGGAGATCCTCAGTGGGTAAACCCCGTCGCAACGTTGGCCCCGACAAGCCAGGCGCAAGTGGGGTGCTACGGCTGCACAGTGACTGCGCAGCGGTCCTGGTCTCGTCGTGTAGAGGTCGATCGTGATCGTGACGGGCCCCTCGGTCACGCAATTGAGGCTAAAGGTGCCAGTGACCGCCGCCGCCGGCCCCCGGACGCCGACGCCGCTGACGATGGGGTCGATCTGGGAACGCTCGATAAGCCGGGGGTAAATCGCGACCCTAGCGCGAGACTTCGGATCGCCCGGGTGCAGGCCGAAGGTAACGCTGAAATGGGCCCTGCCGCTGGTCGAGAGCGCGGCGACGACGTCTTGGTGCAGGACCTTGAAGGTGGGCGTCGTCGAGGCCTGCGCGGCCGAGGGCCACGGCACCGTCGCGAGGCTGAGGAGTACGACGCCGAGCGCCCGCCACCAGGTCGAAAATCGGTGGAACATGCTTTCACAGGCTACCTTCGTGC
>JAYSQJ010000112.1:0-5200 GCA_043721635.1 Acidimicrobiales bacterium
GACCAACTACGTCCCTCCGACTGGTCACTCCCGACTGATTGCGAGGGATGGGACGTGAAGGCGCTGCTGTCCCACCAATTAGGAGCCATGGAGGGCAACGCCAGCTTGCGAGAGTTCGTGCGTCAGTACCTGGTCGCCACCCGGAAGTCACGGCGCAGCGGCCGACCATTGGTCGACGAGATGACGGCGAGTCAGGTCGCTGATCACGCGCCCCTCTCGCCCAGCGAACTCTCCCACCGGCTTCGCCGCAAGGCGCAGGCCTCGGTACGTGGACGGCGCCGAATGCCGGCGTTGATGCGCTCCATGCCGATAAGTCCCGGAGCACCGTTCGAGGGCACATGGAAGTTGGGCTACCTCGTCGATACCATCATGAATCGTGACTTCTGGATGCACCGAGTGGATCTCACGCGCGCGACGGGCCTGGAGATGGTGCTCACCCCTGAGCACGATGGCGTCATCGTTGCTGACGTCGTCGACGAGTGGGCTCGGGCCCACGGTCAGCCGTTCACGTTGGTCCTGGAAGGTCCCGCGGGAGGTACGTTCGCACAGGGTCAGCGGGGCCAAGAGATCAGCCTCGACGCCGTTGAATTCTGTCGCGTGCTTTCGGGACGTGGCCAGGGTTCTGGACTGCTGAGTCAGAAAGTCCCCTTCTGATGACGACGATGATCGACGAAATTGCCGATGGCATTTATCGGCTCTCGACGTGGGTGCCCGATATCGCGCCGCCCGCCGGATTCACGTTCAATCAGTTCCTCATCGACGCCGACGAGCCGCTGTTGTTCCACACGGGACCCCGAGCGATGTTTCCACTCGTCGCCGACGCGGTGGCGCGGATACTGCCGGTCGATCGACTGCGCTGGATCACCTTCGGCCACGTCGAGGCCGACGAATGCGGCTCGATGAACAACTGGCTGGCCGCCGCCCCCGATGCGCAGGTGGCACACGGGATAACGGGCTGCTTGGTGTCGCTCAATGACATGGCCGACCGGCCACCGCGCCCGCTGGCCGACGGTGAGGTCCTCGACCTCGGGGGAAAGTCGGTGCGCCACCTCGACACGCCCCACGTGCCCCACGGCTGGGATGCTGGCGTTCTCTACGAGGAGACCACCGGCACCTTGTTGTGTGGAGACCTCTTCACTCACCTGGGCAATGGCCCCGCGCTCACCTCCGATGACATCGTTGAACCGGCCATGGACGCAGAGGCGATCTTTCGGAGCACTTCCCTGGCCCCCGACACGGCCAGTGTTCTGCGACGCCTCGGCGATCTTGGACCGAACGTTCTGGCCCTGATGCATGGATCGTCGTTCAACGGCGACGGATCTCGAGCGCTGTACGAACTCGCCAGCGCTTACGAATCGCGCTTCTTGATGTCCGATTGAAGGACGTCACAGTCGCTGGCTCGCCGCTCTACCCATTGGTGCACCGCGCCTATCTCACCGTTCACGTGGGCAATCCCTTTCGTTGACTCCAGATTGCTCGAGCGGTGCATCGTCTCGCCTGGCCGATAGGGTCAAGCGTGGGTTCACGATTGGGGGCGAATGAGTGTGAATGTCGTGGTCGGATTTTGCGCTTCGGGGGGCAACGAAGTTGCGTTGCAGTCACTACTTTTGCAAGGTCGAGACATAAGCAGAAGGGCGCCGGGGTGCGAATCCTTTGAGTTGTTCCGAAGGAAAGATGACCCGAAAAGGTTCGTCTTTCTGGAGACGTGGACATCGATCGATGCTCACCACAGGAACATGGCGGAGAATATCGTCGCTTCTGGGCACATCGCGAAAATCCTCCCCCTCCTGGCTGCACCTATTGACAACGGGGTTCTGGAACTCATCTAGTCAATGAGACCGACACGACGAATTAGCCGCGACTCACTGACGGCGATTGGTCCGAGTCTGGCCACGGAGGACGACGCCAACATTCTGCGCTTCGCGAAAAGGCGAGTTCAGGGAGCGCGGCGGTTCCTCGCATTGGCCACCAACAGTCAAGGTGGACTGAGGCCTAGTCGTCCATCGACACAATGAAAGTCGGATCCTGGTTCGGCGTCGGTCCGGCACACGTCCACACCCTCGAAACTCTTACGATCATCGGGATCGTCGGTGGCCGCTACTCCTACCCGTTCATTGAACGCAGAACGGCGATCACGATGAGGGATTTTCTTACGCAACTTCGAGTTGATGGCCGAGTATCGGACACGCGGTGCGCATTGCTAGGCGTGAACAATCGTCAGCACGTCATCTACGAAGGTGGTGAGAAGAACTCCAAAGCGATGTTGTCAGGGTCGCGAAACGACACTCCCGAGCCATAACCCGCGTCGATGATCCCCCCATGAGGAATGCCTAGTTCATCCAACCGTGCCGTCCATTGCTCCAGCTCGCCCCGATTACTGCACTGAAACGACAAGTGGTCCAGGCCAACACGGCGCTCATTGAACTCCGAGCCATCGGCCAAGTCCGGAAATGCGTGCAGACCGACCAGCGTCTGACCACCAACGAGCCAAACCACATGTCGAAATGGCCCCGTGTCCTCGTCAAGCACCGGCTTGGCGTCTAAGAGACGTTCATACCAAGGCACACTTCGATCAAGATCGCTGACCGTTAGGGCGACGTGTGTGATTGTTGGAAACTCTGGCATTCTCCACCTCCCGGAAAAGGACCGATAATCCAAGGGACCTTACCACTCGCGCCCCCTCCCGCAGCAGTGCCCGCAATGGCCGCCCGGGGCGATTGAACTGCGAAGAATGGAGCGTTCGTGCCAATGGCCGGGTGGCTCACGCGCCGCTGGCCAGGGGTACTTTGCGTGCCCGACGCCACAGGTCTGATACCACGCGCCGTCGGTTGAACCACTGTTGAAATCGCGAGACGGGTCAGGCTTCATTTGGCAGTATTCCACGAGACTGAGGTGTGAGATTCGCAGTAGCAGTTCCGCCACCAGGCATTGGTGTCTGGAGAGAAACATTCCGACCGAACCGAGAATTTTCTCCCGGCTCCATTTACGCTTTACTTGGTAGAAATCATTGGCTCAGGCGGGCGACGTGCCTCGAGCCGCGAGGGGGGCTGCGCAACTATGAGGTACGGCGTCTACGTTCCGAATCTGTGGCACTACGGGTCCATTGGTGCCATTACCGACATGGCCGTCGCCGCCGAAGAGTCCGGCTGGGAGTCCTTTTTCATTTGGGACCACTTGTTCGCTGGAGCCGACATCCCGGTGGTCGATTCGCAGATCGCGCTCGCGGCGATCGCCGCAGCGACGTCGCCACGCCTTCGAAGAATCGGTTCGCTCATCACTCCGCTCGCTCGCCGGCGCCCTTGGAAGGTCGCCCGCGAGATCGCTGCGCTGCAAGAGCTCTCCCAGGGCCGCCTGGTGACGGGCTTCGGCCTCGGCCAGCCACGCGAGTACGAGTTCACCTCAATGGAGCTGGATTCTCCGTCGAAGCGAGGCGCCGCCCTCGATGACGCCCTTGAACTGCTTGGACGATTCCTGTCCGGCGAGGAGTTCAGCTGGGAACGCCCACAGAATCGAAGCGACCGGATTGGAGGACCCGCGCGCGTTGACGCTCCAGCTTTTCTCCCCCGGCCGGACCCGATGCCGCCGATCTGGATCGCCGGATGTATCTACCGAGGTGGCCGAGCACCCGAGGTCGTGACCGCGAGCGACGAGTACCGACCGCACGTGATGGAGCGCACGGTGCAACAGCCGTCTCTACCCTTTCGACGGGCCGCACGCTTCCAGGGCGTGTTCCCAGTCGGCATGCCCTGGGACAATGAGGCACCATTGACTCCCGAAGAGATCACCCGAGTCATCGCCCTCACGTTTCCAAACGGGAGTCCTCCGAGCGACTTCGAAGTCGTGAGCTGTGGCCGTACTCGTGGCAACGATGCCCCGGTAAAACTGATCGACCTGGCTCGCTACGAGGAGGCGGGGGTGACGACCTGGCTTGAGTCGCCACCCGACCTGGCGAGCCATGACGAAGCGCTGGCGATCATCCGTCAGGGTCCACCGTCCTAAGACCGAAGTGGACGCAGCAACTGTGGTGCAACGCGCGCGATTGCAATCAGCCGAATCTGGCCGGCGTGAGAGGCCCGAAGCAATCGTTCTGCTTCCTCGCACCAGCGACATCGCTGATCCAGGAATCCTTCAACATGTGCTGTGATGGAGTGTCTCACCCGTGATACACTCCATTGATGAGCGCAGTGACCATCCGAGAACTAAGGAATCATGGTGGCGACGTTGTGGACCGGGTCGTCCAGGGTGAGACGCTGATCGTCACGCGTGATGGCCGTCCGGTCGCCGAGCTGAGACCGTTACGTGGTCCCGTGCTGTCGGCCGCCACTCTTCTTCAACGCTGGCGCAAGTTGCCAAGCGTGGATCCCGTGAAATTACTCGCCGACATCGACGAAGTGCTCGATCCACAACTGTGAGCGCGTCCCAGGTGCAACGGGGAATTCTCGACACGTCGACCGTCATTCTCCTGTCGCGCATCGAGGATCCTTCCGTTCTGCCGGATGAACCACTCATCACCGCGGTCACACTCGCCGAACTCTCGGTGGGACCTCTCGTCGCGGGCACCGACGAGGTTCGAGTTGCGCGCCAAGCACACTTACAACAGGCGGAGGCTGACTTCGATCCACTGCCCTTTGACGCTGATGCGGCTCGGGCCTTCGGTCGAGTTGCGGCGTCACTTCGTCGGCCCGGGCGAAAGACCACGGCACGAACGTACGACGCCATGATCGCAGCCACCGCGCTCGCAAATGAACTCCCCCTCTACACGTGCAACTCGAACGACTTCGCCGACATCGACGGACTCACCGTTATCAAGGTTCCTCACCCGGATACTTAATCCGGTGGCGCCTCTCGCAAACCTGGACGACGCTGAACAGAAACACGTTTGTCCCAGCAATTGTGTTAGTTCACATTGGCGTCGAAGGGCCGACCTACACGATCTCCGACCTACGCCTGAGCCAGTGGCGAAGCAAATGAATCAACGATCGCTCAGTTGTGAACGGTGCTGCGGACGCACTAATTGCCCATCCAAAATTATTATCCCCGACAATTGCTCGCGCGGCAATTCGAAGATTTCGAGGCAGAACATCCTGACCTTGAGCTTCCCCAGCTTCCTTGTTCACGGCCGAGATGAGTACTACTGCTGAAGTGGTGTGCGGGAAAGTTGATTGGTTGAATTGGACAATCTTCACTTTGAGATCTGAAG
>JAYSQJ010000113.1:0-6274 GCA_043721635.1 Acidimicrobiales bacterium
GGGCGCCGTAGAGCGTCCCGGCGGCCGACAGGGCGCCGAGGTCCACCACGATGCTCGGCAGCGCCACCAGCGTGCCGTGCAGCGCCGTGTGCAGCACCAGGACGCTCCCGGCCACCAGGACCGCTCCGGCCAGCCACAGCTCGACGGCCAGCGCGAGGGACTTGCCGAGGAAGATCCCGGCGGGGTCGAGCCCGAGGGTGGCGACCGACGCCCGAGTCCCCGGTGTCGACTCGACGCCCTGGCTGCGATTGATCATTAAGAGGGCCACCAGCACGACGACCACGTAGAAGAGTCCGGGCGCGGCGTTGGAGTGGCCCGCACGGACCGGGCCGAGGGCCAGGCCGCAGAGCAGCAGCGCCATCACCCCGAAGGGCACGACCTGCCAGAGCAGGACGCGGCTGCGCCGCTCGATGCGCAGGTCCTTCGCGGCGACGAGCATCGCGGTGCGGATCACGAGCGCTCCTCGACGACGCGCCCGCCCGCCATCAGCAGGGTCCGGGGACGAAGCGTCGGACTGCGCAGCGCATCGTGGGCGCTCACGAGGACCGTCGCGCCGTGCGCCACGACCTCACCGAGCAGTTCGTCGAAGAACGTGCGGCCCTCGTCGTCGAGTGAGGCGTAGGGCTCGTCGAGCAGCCACAGCTCGGGTCGACGCAGCACCAGCCACGCGAGGCCGAGCCGTCGGCGCTGCCCGGCCGAGAGCTGCTTGGTCGTCGTGTCGCGACGCGACTCGAGCCCCATCCGCGCCAGCACCCCGTCCAGGTCCTGCGTCGGTCGCTCCAGCGCCCGCGCCGCGAACGTGAGGTTCTGCGCGACCGTCAGGTCGTCGTAGAACGAGCCCTCGTGGCCGAGCCAGCCGACGCGCCGTCGCAGCAGGCGCCGGTCGCCCCGAGCGAGGTCGACGCCCAGGACCGAGGCCTCGCCGCCCGAGAGTCCAATCAGGCCGCAGAGCAGTCGCAGCAGGCTCGTCTTGCCCGCGCCATTCGCGCCGACCAGCACGGTGAGCGTGGCCGGCGCCACTTGGAGGTCGACGCCGCTGAGGAGCGGGAAGCCGTTGACGAGCGCGACGGCGCCGTGCAGGACGGCGACGGGGGTGTCAGCGTGACTCACCGGTTGGTTACCGCGCCAGGGCGTCGAGGTCCGCGGCCACCATCATCTCGATCAGGCCGTAGAAGTCGACCTCGCACTTCCATCCGAGCTCGGTGCGGGCCTTGGTGGCGTCGCCGACCAGGAGGTCGACCTCGGCGGGGCGAATGAACGCCGGGTCGATCACGACGTGGTCCTCGTAGTCCAGGCCGACGGCCCCAAAGGCCACTTCGCACAGTTCGCGCACCGAATGGGTCTCACCGGTCGCGATGACGAAGTCGTCGGGGGTGTCGCGCTGGAGCATTGCGTGCATGGCACGTACGTAATCCGCGGCGTAGCCCCAGTCGCGCTGGGCGTCGAGGTTCCCGAGGCGCAGCTCGGTGGCGAGGCCGGCCTTGATGCGCGCCGCGCCGTGAGTGACCTTGCGCGTCACGAACTCGAGGCCGCGGCGCGGCGACTCGTGGTTGAACAGAATGCCCGACGACGCGTGCAGGTTGTAGCTCTCGCGGTAGTTGACGGTGATCCAGTGCCCGTAGACCTTAGCGACGCCGTAGGGACTGCGCGGGTACAACGGGGTCTGCTCGTCCTGGGGGACGGTGCGCACCCGGCCGAACATCTCCGAGCTGCTCGCCTGGTAGAAACGGATCTCGGGGTCGACGATCCGGATGGCGTCGAGGATGCGCGTCACGCCCAGCGCCGTGACCTCCCCCGTCAGGACCGGCTGGGTCCACGAGGTCTGCACGAAGCTCTGCGCGGCCAGGTTGTAGACCTCGCTCGGGCGACAGTCGCGCAGCACGTTGATGAGCGAAACCTCGTCGACCAGGTCGCCCGAGACGAGCGTGAGGCGGTCCTGAATGTGGCTGATGCGCTCGATCGTGAGCGTCGAGCTGCGCCGCACCAGGCCGATCACCTCGTAGCCCTCGGCGAGCAGCAATTCGGCGAGGTAGGAGCCGTCCTGACCGGTGACGCCGGTAATCAGAGCACGTTGGGCCACCGAGTTTCCTCCAGAACAGGGCACTGACCCGTGGCCACCACCGCCGTCAATCCTACTACCGGGCCCTAAAACAACTCGGGCAGCGTTTAGCCTTGGACGGTGGCCCACCTCGCGCTCGTGAGCTTTCGTCTGGGCGGCCACGACGGCGTTTCAATCGAGTCGGCCAAGTGGACCGGGGCCCTGACCTCGCTCGGCCACCGGGTCACCACGGTCGCCGGCGAGGGCGAGGCCGACGTGATGCTCGCGGGCCTCGCCATCGGCGCGAGCGGCCCGGTGTCGGTCGAGAGTCTGCACGGGGCCTTCGCGGGGGCGCAGCTCGTCATCGTCGAGAACCTGGCCTCGCTGCCGCTCAACGTCGCCGCTCGGGACGTCCTCTACGAGGTCCTCGACGGGCGTCTGACGATCTTTCACCACCACGACCTGGCGTGGCAGCGTCCCCACCTCGCCCACCTCGAGGGACCGCGCTCGCAGCCGGGCTGGCACCACGTCACCATCAACGACCTCTCGCGCCACGAACTGGCCGAGCGTGGCATCGAGGCAGTCACCATGATGAACACCTTCGACTGCGACCCGCCGCGCGCGAACCGCGACGCGACGCGCCGGGCCGTCGGTGTCGGCGCGACGACCCTCGCGCTGTTCGCCTCGCGCGCGCTCGCTCGAAAGAACGTCGAAGGGGCGCTCGCGCTCTGCGAGAACCTCGGCGCGGTGCTGTGGATCCTCGGTCCGGCCGAGGACGGGTACGGGCCGACCTTCGAGCGGCTCGTAGCCCAGTCGAGGGTCGAGGTCCGCCGCGGACTGCCCGCAGGCTCATCCATCCACGACGCCTACGCCGCCTGCGACCTGGTCGTCATGAGCTCGACCTGGGAGGGTTTCGGCAACCCGGTGCTCGAGTCGGTGACCCACCGTCGGCCCCTCGCCCTGCACCCCTATCCGGTCGCGCGCGAGATCGCCGCGCACGGGTTCGAGTTCTTCGGCCTCGACGACGTCGCCGCGATCGCTGAGTTCATTCGCCGACCGCGCGAGGACGTGCTCACCCGCAACCTCGAGATCGCGCGGCGAGCGTTCAACCTCGCGTCGCTGCCGCGTCGTTTGGAGAGTCTCCTGGACTCAATCGGCGTCCGGTGACGAGAAGTAGTCTGGGTCTCCATGGTGATCAATGACGACCGGCCTCGACACGCTGAGCGGCGCGAGCAACTGCTGTTGGTGGCGAGGACGATCTTCGCCGAACGGGGCTTCCAGTCCTCGACCATGGACGACATCGCCAAGGAGGCCGGCTTCACCAAACCGATCCTGTACCAGTACTTCGAGTCCAAGACCGACCTGTACCGCGAGATCGTCGCCCAGACCGCGGAGCAGCTTCTCGCCAGCCTCGACCGGGCAGTCTCGAGCGTGGCGTCGCCTCGCGCCAAGATCGAGGTCGCCTTTCGCGTCTACTTCGACATGGTCGTCGGCGAGACCGACGCCTTTCGGATCCTCTTCATCCACAACCACGAGGGCGACACCTCACGCGAGCTGCGCGCGCTCGAGCTCGGTCTCATCTCGTTCCTCGAGCCGCTCATCAACGTCCCCATCAGCGACGAGCACCGCCGCCAGCTCGCGGCCGGCGTCGTGGGCATCGCCGAGGGCGCGGCAATCGTCTGGCTCGAGCAGCAGGAGCTGAAGGGCTGGCCGGCGCCGGCCGAGGGTGCCGCCGAGCGTCTAGCCGCGCGCAGCGCGACGCTGGCCTGGGGCGGGCTACGCACCGTCCACCAGGATTAGCTCAACGCGTCCCTTCGACCAAGAGGGCGAAGACCTGGGCCAGCGCCCAAAGTTGACGCGCACACGCGTCATAGGCGGCCTGGTCCCCTCCGGCCGGGTCGGCCACGTCGAAGTCCGGTGAAGGCACCAGGCTCGTGACCGCGGTTAATTGCACCCTGAAGAGACCCTCGAGGGGCGCCTCGCGCACGAACTGGTGCAGCGTGACGGCCTTCTCTGTGCCGGCCGGGAACTGCGTGCGCACGAAGTTGACGTGGTCCGCCTCACTGGCGAGGACGACGTCGGCCCAGGCGACGTCCGCGGAGGTCAGCTGGTGGCTCCGGTGGGCGTTGAAGTGGTGCCCGGTCAGCTCGGCGATTCCGAGCAGGGCCTCGCGGGTCCGCCCGCTCATCGCCGAGCCCTCCACCACGTGGGTACCGGCGGTGCGGACCTGCCACTCCTCGCCGTTCGCCTCGGCCAGCGTCGTGAGCATGTAGCCCAGCATGACCGAGCGGGCTACGTTGCCGGTGCACAAGGTGACGATGTTCAACGAATGTGCACGCCCGAGATCGCGCGAGCGATGATGAGGCGCTGGATCTCACTGGTGCCCTCGAAGATCGTGTAGGTATTGAAGTGATGTGCATTGTCGCAGGTCAATGGGAACATTTCTGGATTTTAGCCCCACGAACTGTGGGTCCAGGTCGGTCAGGCCCCACCTGAGGGCGACCTCGACCCACGTATTTGGAGCCGGGCATGTCCGATTGCGGAACTTCGATATGAATCAAGCATTCCAAGCCCAAACTCCCGAATCTACCGCTGACTCCCATCGGCACCACTTCTGGACCGAGAGCTGTTGGCAGCGCCATTCATGTCCGGAAACCGAGGTCCCGAGTGGAGATTTGTCATCACATACTATGCAGATACATACTATGCGCTAACATAGTATGTATCTGCATAGTATGGAGGAGGGCCGGAGCGGCCCACCGAAAGAGGAGGTGCGCCGTATGAGAGATCAGGACAAGGCTGCACTCGAGACGTTTCTGGATAGTCCCATTGACCGTCCACTTCTTGGTCTCGTTTACGGTCGGCGCCGCATCGGCAAGTCGACCATGCTCGTCGAGCAGGCCGAACGGCGGGGCGGGTTCTACTTTGAGGCAATCCGGGCAGAGACCCCGGTGCAGTTGGAACGACTCGGGACCGCGCTCGGTGAGCACCTCGGAGTCGGGCGTCTCGCGCTCGGTGACTGGGAAGAGGCAGTAGGCGCCCTGCTGAGGCTCGGGGAGCAGTCGGTCGTTCCGGTGATCCTTGACGAGTTCGGACACATCATCGCCGCCGACCCTTCTGTCGAGTCGATTCTCACCGCTGCTCTGGGGCCTGGTGCGTTGCGTAAGTCTGCGAGCAAGGCTCGGCTCATCCTTTGCGGATCGGCAATTGCCATGATGCGGGCACTCACCGAAGGCGAGGCCCCGCTGCGCGGACGCGCGGGCCTTGAGTTGATCATGCAGCCAGATGACTTCCGGATCGCGGCGACGCGACTGCCTGTGGGCGCTGGGCTTGAGACCGCCGCGCGCGTCTTTGCGGTCATCGGAGGAGTCGTCGGGTACGCCACCGACATGGTCAACTTCGACCTGCCAAGTGGCAGGGCTGACATCGATCGCTGGATAGTTGATCGTGTGCTCAGTCCGGCCGCCACGTTGCAACGCGAGGCGACAACGCTGCTGGCCGAAGACCCGTCACTGAGTGGCAAGAATAATTTGCTCCATCACGCCATCCTTGGTGCGATTGCGAATGGCTCTGTCACTGCTGGCGCCATCGCCAACAAAGTCGGGAGACAGGTATCAAACATTGATCTTGTCCTTCGTCGTCTCATCGAAGCAGGGTTCATCGTGCGACATGAGGATCCGATCAGGAAGAAGCGTCCCCTCTACGCATTGGCCGACTCCTTCCTGCAGTTCCACTACGCAGTCATCGAGCCCTACGGTGCCACACTTCGTGAGCGGGATTTACGCACAGTGTGGTCGGATCGTCTTGAAGCGGTGTTCAGTTCCCGGGTTCGCGGGCCGGTCTTCGAGGAGATGGCCCGAATGTGGACGGCGAACTTCGCGAGTGACGTGACAATGCCGATTCGGGACCACGTGGGCCCATCCTTCGTGAGTATCGACGGGGTTGACCACGAACTCGATGTGGTAGTCGCGGGGACCGGCGATGCTCCCGGTGATCGTGAGATCGTGGCCCTGGGTGAGGCGAAGTCGGGCGAAGAAATGACAACGCGTCATCTACTAAGACTCGAGCGAGCCAGGGCAGCGCTAGGCGGGAATGCCTCTCACGCCAAACTTTTGCTCTTCGGCGAACGCGCGGACGAGAAAATGGTACAACTCGCGGCAGAACGAGACGACGTCGAAATAGTCGATCTGGATCGCCTCTACACAGGGGACTGATTCAGCGGTTTCGTGTCGGCGG
>JAYSQJ010000114.1:0-4543 GCA_043721635.1 Acidimicrobiales bacterium
CCCACCACGATGAGCACGACGGCCGCCGCGACGCCGAGGTAGATGTCGCGGAAGTGCTCGCGCTTGTTGATCTGGCTCAGGTACGACATCAGGATCGCCACGATGATCGACGCCTCGATGCCCTCGCGCAGGAAGATGACGAAGGTGGGGATCAACGGGTCACCCGGACGGGGCGGCGAAATCGCATTGAGTCAGGCTAACGGGCGCGGGTGCTTCGATCGTCATTTCGTCGTGATCTTCAGGCGGCCTTCGTGTCGCCGAGCAGCAGGTGGTAGGCCCGCTCGGGGATGACGTCGGCGAGACGCACGAGGGCCCGGTAGCCGACCTCGGCGGGACCAGCCTTGTCGTTGCGCATCAGGTTGGCCATCATCGCGAGCAGTTCCTTCATGAGGGGCTCGACGCGCATGCCCACGCCCACGCAGGCGGTCATGATCCTCGGCTCCGAGATGATCCGCACGAACGCGCGCGCGACCTTGAAGTAGTCCCCGTAGGCCTGGTCGAGACGCTCGTCGTAGAGGGCGAGCGCTCCTTGGTCGTTCGCGAGCAGTGCTTCGCCGACGACGCCGGCGGCGAGGCGACCGGTTTCGTAGCCGTAGGCGATGCCCTCGCCGTTGAAGGGGTTGACGGTGCCGGCGGCGTCGCCGATCGTGAGCGTGTTGGCGCCGCAACGCGGCCCGAGGGCGAGGCCCATAGGCAGGCGCCCACCCGTCGCCGGTCCGCAGCAGCTCTCGTCGTTCAGGCCCCAGGCGTCGGCCGTCTGGGCGACGAAGTACTCCTGGAGCTTGGTCGTGTTCACGCCCTTCCACGCCCCGCCCGTCGAGAGCAGTCCGACGCCGACGTTGACCCGTCCGTCGCCGAGGGGGAAGATCCAGCCGTAGCCCGGTACGACGTCGCCCTTGGGGTCGCGGATGTCGAGGTGCGAGTCGATCCAGGGTTCGTCGTGGCGCTCGCTCGTGTAGTAGCCCCGCAGCGCCATCCCCATGGGCCAGCTGCGGTTGCGCTGCGTGCCCAGGTCGCGACCGAGCCGGGAGTTCTGCCCGTCGCCCACGACCAGGTACCGTCCTCGAATCTCGCCGGTGGCGCCGGAAGCCTTCTCGACGACCACTACGCCGCTGGCGCCGCGCAGCCCGGCGTCGACAACCTCGGTCGGCTCGAGCAGCGCCACGGCCTCGACGCCGTTCAAGAGCGTCGCGCCCAGGTCCTCGGCCCGCTGGGCGACCAGACCGTCCAGGTTGAAGCGGGTAATCGTGTAGCCGTAATTGGGAAAGACCGGGTGTTCGGGCCAGTTCATCTCGAGGGTCGCGCCGAAGCCGAAGGCGCGAAGACCGTGATAGCGATGACCGTGGGCCGCGATGGCTGGCTCGAGGCCCATCTGGGCCAGTTGGTGGACCGATCGAGGGGTGAGGCCGTCGCCGCAGGTCTTCTCACGAGGGAAGTCCTTCTTCTCGATCAGGCAGACCGACCAGCCGGCCCGTGCGAGCCAGTAGGCGCACGCCGACCCACTGGGTCCCGCACCGACGATCACGACGTCGAACACCGTCGGCGTTGCAACGACTTCAGTCAGGCTTGTCACTCCATCAGCCTAGGGCGTTGGACCCGGGGCTGATCGGCCGAGAGGGCCGGTGACGTCTGGTAGAAATGATGTTCGTGGACCAGTACCTACCAATACTGTTGCTCCTGATACTCGGAGTGCTCTTCGGTGCGGGATCACTCGTGATGTCAGCGGTGGCGGCACCGCGCAAGCGGCCCTCGGATGCGAAACTCGCACCCTACGAGTGCGGGATTGTGCCCGACATCGCGCCGCCGATGCGCTTCCCGGTCCGCTTCTATCTCGTCGCGATGATCTTCGTGATCTTCGACATCGAAATCGTCTTCATGTACCCCTTCGCGGTCGTCTTCCACCAACTCGGGGCCTTCGGTCTCGTCGAGGTGCTGGTGTTCTCACTCACCGTCTTTAGCGCGCTGCTCTTCTTGGTGAGTGAGGGCGCCCTTTCGTGGGGCCCGGTGAAGCACCTTGTCGCGGGTCTGCCGTCGCGGACCAGCTCATCGACGATCCTTCGCATCGGCCACGACGAAGACCGGACGGCTTAGTCGTGGCACTCGAGGATCTACAACACAACTTCCTGACGGGCCGTATCGAGGACCTCGCCCGTTGGGCCCGTCGCGCGTCGGTGTGGCCAGCGTCGTTCGGCCTCGCCTGCTGCGCTATCGAGATGATGGCGACGGGCGGAGCCGACTTCGACCTCTCGCGCTTTGGTATGGAGGTCTTTCGTAACTCGCCGCGCCAGGCGGACCTCATGATCGTGGCCGGGCGAGTCTCTCAGAAGATGGCCCCGGTCCTTCGCCAGGTCTACGACCAGATGATGGAACCCAAGTGGGTCATCTCAATGGGGGTCTGCGCCTCGACCGGCGGGCTGTTCAACAACTACGCGATCGTCCAGGGCGTCGATCAGATCGTGCCGGTCGACGTCTACGCCCCGGGCTGTCCGCCGAGCCCCGAGACGCTGATGCACGCCATCCTCACGCTGCACGAGCAGATCCGCACCGGTGAGATCATGCAGCGCCGGTCCTCCGACGAGCCGACGCACCTCGGCCAAACCCCCGGTTCATGGACCCCCGAGGTCCCCGTCGCCGTGAGGGTGGGCACGCCGAAGTGATCTCCCTTCCCCCCACGGCCCCCCCGGGCGTCGTCGTCAGCGAGGGTCTCGCCGCCGACCTCTGCTGCTTCCCGAGCCGTGATCAGTACTTCGCCCTGATCGAATCGTTCAAGGACGACGGCTTCGAGATGTGCGTGGACGTCTGCGCGGTCGACTACCTGGACCACCCCGGCCGCTGGCTCCCTGAAGGGGTGCTCGCCACGCGATTCGAGGTGGTCACCAACATGTTGAGCCTGTCGAAGAAGTTGCGCGGGCGCGTGCGGGTCCAGGCCGGCGACGACGCACCCGAGGTCGCGTCACTCTTCACGCTCTACCCCGGCACCGAGGCAATGGAGCGTGAGGCGTTCGACCTCCTCGGGGTGCTCTTCACCGACCACCCCGACATGACGCGCATCCTCATGCCCGAGGACTGGGAGGGCCATCCCCTGCGCAAGGACTACGGCGTGGGGAAGGTCCCCGTCCAGTTCAAGGAAGCGCCGGGACCCCGGTGAGCGACCCCACCATCCGCACCGCCGAGCGAATCGACCTGTTGGCCGCCGAGACCTCCGAGGGGGCCCAGGAGCTCCAGTTCCGCCGCGACACCGCCCCCGGGGAGCTCGGCCGCGAGGTCGGCGCCGTGCTGCTCGTCGACGGGCGCACGCTCGATCCCCACTCGATCGACTTCGACCGTCGCGACGACGAGACGATGATCATCAACATGGGCCCGTCGCATCCGTCGACGCACGGCGTGCTGCGCCTCATGCTCGAACTCGACGGCGAGTTCGTGCTGCGCACCAAGCCGATCATCGGCTACCTGCACACGGGGATGGAGAAGACCGGCGAGGAGTTGAGCTACATCCAGGGCGCGACCAACGTCACCCGCATGGACTACCTGAGCCCGGTCATTAACGAGCTGTGCTACTCAATGGCCGTCGAGAAGCTCCTCGACATCGAGGTGCCCGAACGGGCCGTGTGGATCCGCATGCTGATGAGCGAGCTGAACCGCATCTCCTCGCACCTCGTGTGGATGGCGACCAACGGCATGGACCTGGGCGCCTCGTCGATGATGATCTACGGGTTGCGCGAGCGCGAGCTGATCCTCGCCTTCTTCGAGAAGACCGCCGGACTGCGCATGAACCTCAACTACGTTCGCCCCGGTGGCGTGGCGGCGGACCTGCCCGACGGCTGGCAGGACGACGTGCTCGTGATCTGCGACACGATCCTCGCGCGCACGTACGAGTACGACGAGCTGTTGACCGGACAGCCGATCTTCCGCAACCGCATGGTCGGGGTCGCCCCGATCACCGCCGAGGAGGCGTTGGCCCTCGGGGTCACGGGACCGCTGCTTCGCTCGACCGGCGTGCCGTGGGACCTGCGCCGCTCGATGCCGTACCTCGCCTACGACGAGGTCGAGTTCGACGTCATCGTCGGGACCTACGGCGATAACTTCGACCGCTACGCCATCCGCCTGAACGAGATCCGCGAGTCGATCCGCATCGCGCGCCAGTGCATTGACCTGATGCCGGGCGGGGACTACCGCAGCCAGGACCCCAAGGTGACCCCGCCGCCGCGCGCGCGCATCGACGAGTCGATGGAGGCGCTGATCCATCACTTCAAGCTGTTCACCGAAGGTTTCCACGTCCCGGCCGGCGAGGTCTACTTGGCGGTCGAGTCGCCGCGGGGCGAACTGGGCTGCTACATCGTCGCCGACGGCGGCCCCAAGCCCTACCGCCTGCACGTGCGCGGCCCCAGCTTCGTGAATCTCCAGGCCGTGTCGCTCCTGATGCGCGGCGGATCGATGTCCGACACGATCACGGTCATCTCCACCATCGACCCCGTCATGGGCGAGGTCGACCGGTGAGCCACTTCCGCGTCGAGATCCGCCAACGGGCCGACGAGCTCGTCGC